>NZ_MOWQ01000001.1:0-214840 GCF_002095565.1 Leuconostoc sp. BM2
GACAGTGCGTTCTTGAGATGATAAACTAGTCATGAGTCGCAGTTCCTTTATGGTTGTTTTAGACAATTACCATTAAAGGCGCTGCGGCTTTTTTATTCAAGTGTTCGGTTTAATTTTACAATCTACCATATATCATGCCTCATTTAATTTTCAAATATCGTCTTTTCTTGCTGATACTCACTATTAAAATGACAAGATTTCATCGTTATCGATTAATTATCATGTTGCCTAATTGATAAATTGCATATTCATTAACTATAAAAAGCAAACATGTTGTCCATGTTTGCTTTTAAAAATTTAAAACGTAAAAAACTTTTGTTTTGATTAGTTGGGTTATTCCCACTCAACAGTTGCCGGTGGCTTAGCGGTAATATCATACACGACACGGTTAATATGTCCTACTTCATTAACGATTCGTGCTGAGATTTTTTGAAGTAATTCCCACGGAATATGAGCAAAGTCAGCCGTCATACCATCAACAGATGTGATTGCGCGAATAGCAATTGTATAATCATACGTACGGTAATCACCCATCACACCGACCGAGCGGACACCAGTTAATACGGTGAAATATTGCCAAATATCACCTTCAAGACCAGCTTTAGCAATTTCATCGCGTAAAATCCAATCCGAATCACGCACAATTTCTAATTTATCTTCGGTAATATCGCCAAGAATACGGATACCCAGCCCTGGTCCTGGGAAAGGTTGACGCCAAACCATTTCATGAGGCATATTCAACTTTTCACCTAACTCACGAACTTCATCCTTGAATAAAGTATTAAGAGGTTCAATCAACTTAAATTGCATGTCTTCAGGTAACCCGCCAACATTGTGGTGAGACTTAATAGTTTGTGCAGTATCTGTACCCGACTCGATGACATCTGTATACAGTGTGCCTTGTGCTAAAAACTCAATCCCATCAAGTTTTTTAGCTTCATCATTGAAAACTTGAATAAACTCATTACCAATAATTTTACGTTTTCTTTCCGGATCTGTTACACCAGCTAACTTGTCCAAGAAACGCGATTGTGCATCAACTTTGATAATATTCAGACCAAATTTACCACCAAGCATGGACATGACTTGTTCAGCTTCATTTTTACGCAACAAACCATGATCTACAAAAATGGAAGTTAATTGATTCCCGATTGCACGATGCAATAAAACTCCAACAACGGAAGAATCAACACCACCTGACAAACCAAGTAGCACTTTTTTATCACCAACGATTTCACGAATTTTGGCAATTTGATCATCAATGAACCCACTCATGTCCCAATTTGCCGTCGCACCAGCAATATCTTTAACAAAGTTCTGCAAGATTTGCTTTCCGTTCTCCGACAATGTTGTCTCGGCGTGGAATTGGACACCATAGAGACGTCGCTTCTCATCAGCAATGGCTGCAATCGGTGTTTTGTCCGAACCACCAATTACTTCAAATCCTGCCGGCAATGCGGTCACATTATCAGAATGGCTCATCAGAACCGTCTGTGAAACTGGCGTATTCGCCAAAAGTCGCCCCGCGTGTTCAGTATGATTTAAAATTGTTTGCCCAAATTCACCATTACCTGGATTTGCTTCGACTTTTCCACCTAAGTTTTGCGCCATTAATTGCATGCCATAACAAACACCCAAAACAGGGACACCTAACTCAAATATTTCATTATCAATTGTAAAAGCATTTTCTTCATAAACGGATTTAGGACCGCCAGAAAGAATAATTGCCTTTGGATTGTAATCTCTAATTTCTGAAGCCGTCATTTTTCGTGACTTTAATTCAGAAAAGACACCCATTTCTCGAAAACGACGAGTAATGAGTTGATTATATTGACTACCGTAGTCAAGAACTAAAACTTTATCTAGTGCGTCAGCCATGAATTATCCTTTCGCGTAGTTAGGGGCTTGCTTGGTGATTTCAACATCATGCGGATGTGATTCACGAAGGCCATTATCTGTAATCTGCACAAACTTAGCATGTAATTTTAAATCTTGAATTGTTGCAGACCCAGTATAACCCATACCAGCCCGAAGGCCACCATCAGTTTGGAAGATGGCATCATCAATTGCCATATCACCGCCCTTAAACGAGCCATCTGCTTCCAGAACTTCTCCTTTTAAAAGATCCGAAACAAGCGTTGCATCTGCACCAGCAGCCAATGCTTTCACGACATCCCCAGAGTAATGAACACCGCCAACAGCAATGACTGATTTGTTGTCATAATTAGATGCTACATCTGCTATACCCATCGTCACTGTCAAAAATGGATAAGTCAAATCATTTGGCAAGGATGAATTGACACAGCGTCCTGCTAGAACCGCGTCGGCACCAGAATCATAGATTTGTGCAGCTACATTTGGATCCTCTATAACACCAACAGCTACCAACAACTGTGGATATGCTTGTCTAGTTGCCTTTATGATTGTTATTACACTATCATCCAAATCAGCGTGTAAATAGAAGAAAATAGCGTTCACACCAGCATTTACCAAGGCGTCTACACGCTTGCTAGCGTCAGCACCCAACCAAACTTCAGCACCAACAACCAATTTTCCTTGATCATCTGTCAAAGCATTTGGAAATTTTTGTTCATCGATGACAGTAGATTTTGCTGACTTGACTAGTTCAACTTGTTCATCCACTGATTCTTGTTGCACAAAGATACCCAAGCCACCATTAAGTGCAATTGGTACAACCCGTTCATCTGTTTCAGAATCATACGCTTCAGAAATTAGTGGTATATTTAATTTGAAATTTGGTGCTAATTGACTTGTTAATGAGACTGTATGTGGTAAAACATTTGAGGCGCCTGGTACAAGTAAAGCTTGATCATAACCTAGGCCAATAAATTGAGTTGATTCAGACATGATTTCTCCTAAGATTAATTTAAAAAAGAGTGGGTGCTTTTTGTGTCAAAATGGCTTCAAAATCAACAGCTTGAGTAGATTTTGCTAAATGATCATTTGCCACTAGTCCAGCTACCGCTGATTCACCTACTGATGCCATTTCTTGACGCATACCTGTCAAAATACCATTTAACACATCAACCAATGCGCCTTTATAGGCAACTCTAGCTTCAATACCTTCTGGCACCATCTTATTTGCTTCATTAACTTCGCCTTGAAAATAACGATCTTTTGAGCCATTTTCCATAGCAGCAATCGACCCCATACCACGATAACTTTTGTATAGGCATCCGTTATCTTCAAACGAATCGCCTGGTGTTTCTTCTGTACCAGAAAACATTGACCCCAACATCACAGCATTACCACCAGCAACCATTGCTTTGACAATATCTTCAGGTGTTTTGGCACCACCATCAGCTATGATTTTTTTCCCCCGCGAAGCGGCTTCTTTGGCGGCCTCACGTACAGCAGAGATTTGCGGTACACCAATACCTGCTACAACTCGAGTCGTGCAAATTGAACCAGGACCAATACCAACTTTGACAACATCTGCTCCGGCATCATATAGGGCAGCAGCCCCTTCGCGCGTCGCAATATTACCAGCAATAATATTAAGTTCTGGGAAGGCATTACGAACTTCTGAAACCTTACGCAAAACACCTTCTGAGTGCCCATGAGCGGAATCTAAAACAATGGCATCAACACCAGCTTCTGCCATAGCAGCAACGCGATCAACAGTATCATTTGTCACACCAACTGCACCAGCAACTAGCAAACGGCCTTTAGCATCCACGGCAGCTTGGGGATAATCTTGTCGTTCAAATTTTGCTGTCTTAACTTGGAGCACCTGCTCCGCCTGTTGGGCAATCGTCATATTCTTATGAATAACACCCAATCCACCCAATTTAGCAATTTCAATGGCAAATCGTGCCTCAGTTACAGTATCCATCGCTGCCGAAAGCAGTGGGATATGTAAATTCAACGTTGGTGTCAACTCGGTTTCCAGATTAACCTGATCGACCTTAACTGCCGAATTTTCCTCTGGCACTAGCTTGACATCTTCAAACGTTAATCCCATTGGGACAAATTTACCTTTTGAATTAAACTTTTCCATCATATTCTCCAAAAAAATTTATACTTGTAAATCCCATCGTCATTCATTGTGACACACACTAAGAAATCGACATGATATACATTCGCTAATCAGGCCTTTTTGCCAACACAATTGTCAACAGATCCGCCAAAAAATAAAAATAAAAAAACACTTGGGATACACAGATCCACAAATGCTTTTGAACGGTCAAAAACACTTGCGGATAGTCACGTCATTTGGTGCGTGGTAGAGACTGCTGGCCATTTTCCAGCACTATATCTGCAAAGTAATGTTTTAATTATTGGTTTCATGTTACACGCTTTTATGAGAAAAAGCAACTGGTTATATCAGAACAAACAGTTGCTTTTGAGTAAATTATTGTATACTACCTGCAAAACTAGGCATAAAATTAGCTGAAATTGTTTCTACACGCACGTTCATACCTGGTTGCGGTGCGGCAACATACTGATTTCCTCCAATATAAATGGCCACGTGATATGAAGCACCTTTGGTTCCCCAGAACAGCAGATCACCCGGCTGCGCTTGTAAAACTGCCTTTGTTTTTGTGTAAGATTCCTGTAAAACGGATGAATGTGGCAACGAGATACCAGCCGCCTTTTCGAATACATAACTGACCAAACCAGAGCAATCAAAACCAGTTTGGGGTGTATAACCAGCCCAAACGTAGGGAATGTTTTGAGTTGCTAACTGCTTAGCTAATGAAACAATGGCAGCACTAGCAGTTGTAACGTTTTGGTTGGCTGCTGGTGCCACAGACTCTGATTGCTCAGACTGTGATGCAGATGATGAAGCACTAGCACTTGAGCTTTGCGCTGCAGAAGCCGTAGAGTCTTGGCCTGCCTCACTTACAACAGACGATGTAGTAGATTCCGATACTGTGCTAGCATCTGGTATATTAGCAGATGACGATGTGCCTGTTGTTACCACATCTGTATCATCACTACTTTCAGTAGCTGTTACAGGTGTCGTTGGAGTAGCCTCGCTAGCCACTGATGTCGGAGCAGCTGCGCTTGAAGTTGAAACATTTTGAGTTACCGGTGCAGCACTGGCTGTCGAAGTAACCATTGATATTGCCTGAGCAGAATCAGCATTTGCCTCAGTACCATCCGTCTCATTGGCCGAATCTATCTCTGTGCTGCCAGCATTAGTGTCTATTGCGCTGTCTGAACTGCCAACTGTTGAAGCAGTTTCAACTACTTCGGGTGCTACAGACGTAGCATTCTGAGTTGCTGGTTGATCTGTCGGCAACGTCAAAACTTGACCAGCAGAAATCAAATCAGAATTATTGTTGTTGGCAACTAATGCGTCAACACTGACTTTATGGTCTTGAGCAATTGACCAGAGTGAATCACCTGCTTTGACACGGTATGTCGTTGCTTTCTTTTTAGTATTGGTTTGGGCAGCTTTTGTTTCTGCTGGCGTATTGACATGTAGCACTTTATCTTTTGGAATCGTCAAATTTGCCTTTGACAAACTGACCTCATTCGATTGCGCTAAGCCAGTTGCTTCAGCAACTGAGCTTACGGCTTTATCCACTGCGTTTTTTACTTGGTCAGCATTGACGATACTTGAACCAACGCCAACAAGACCGAGCACACCAAGGCCAGAAGCAATAATTTTTTTATCCAGACGTTCCATATATTCACCCTTTCCGCCTATATCAAAGTAGCCATAGCTACTTTGATAAAATTCTCAAATCTTAAGTTTCTCTTAACATATTAAGTTTATCATGTAAAACCTTAAGAAAATACCAAAAATTGATTATTTCATCAAATTGTCACATTTTGATAACATTACGAAAAAAAAACAACCCCGTAGGGGTTGTTTTGCTAAATAACTTATTGGTCACTTTTAAGAACACCGCCGACTGCGTAATGATCTTTTGGCATTTCTCTTAAAATAACATGTACTGCTTCGCGTGAAGCCCCGGCATCCGTAACGATTACATCGGTAATATCTTTAACCATTTTAGCGAGTTGTTCGTGTGAACGTCCTTCTAGTAATTCAACTTGTACGATAGGCATAAATAGCCCTCCTTAATATTTAAAATCTATTTTACCTGATTATCGTTCACATTTTCAAGTTGAGATTCTAATTGTTTCTCTGCTTCAATCTGTGCCTCAATCGTTTCAACTTTTGGAACAGCAATAGCTTTTTTCATTTGTAATTGTCTGTCAGAATCTAAAAACTCACCAGAAACATTAACTGTGTTCAATAAGTTAACAAAGGCCTTAGGATCAGCGCGATGGACAATTTCTTGCATTTCAAATAATTCGTAACGAGAAATCACCATCATCAAGGTAGTTGATTCTCTTTTTGTGTAAGCACCTTTGGAGGGCAGGATAGTAATACCACGTATCAAATCCTTATGAAGCGCTTCTACAACGTCATCCCCTTTTGCGGTGACAATCATCGCAGTTAGTTTCTGATATCCTGTATACAGAGTATCCACAACTCGACCTGTTGCGTAAATACCAATTAACGTAAATAGGGCATTCTGCCAACCAATGAAGAAACCGGCAACAATAACCACAACACAGTTAATAATATTCATTAACGCGCCCACAGACTTACCGGTTCGCTTTTGAACAACCATTGCAACAATGTCCATACCACCAGTCGAAAAACCGTATCGCATCGCTAAACCAATTGCAACACCTAACAGCAATCCACCAAATAATGCTGCCAGCATTGGATCAGTCGTCAACGCTTTTGTGGGTGCTAAAATTTGAATAATTGACACAAATATGGCATTTAAAAAACTTAAGATTGTAAACTTTCCACCGATTAATTTCCAACCAACAATTCCGATTGGCACGTTAAATACCATCATAAACGTTCCAGTTTGAACATTCATATGAAGAGTATGTTGCGCAAATAACGATAGCAACTGCGAAATACCATTAAAGCCACTTGAAAAAATATTATTAGGAATTAAAAACGCGTTCAATGAAATAACTTGAATGATAGAACTGGCAATAAATACGACAGCTGTTAAAAAGATTTTTCGCCAATTAAATTGAATATTTGTCATTGATATGATTCTCCTAAAATACGTGGTCACTTACCTACTAATCATATCAAATTGTATTTGTTTTGTATGCTTTTTAAATGAAATTAGTCACCAGAAAGTAGAATTAATTCAGACATATTTAACGCTAAACGATTAACATTTGGGTTGGTTTCACCATAAATCGTGAAATCAAATAGGCGATGACATACAAAATGCTAATTGCCAAAAAAACAGTTTGGTATGGCATACCTAAGACGTGCACAATATAACTCGCTAACTGATTACCAGAAAGTCCAGCTGCTGCCCATGCAGTGAGGGCTAACCCATGGATTTTAGAGATTGCTTTCATACCAAAGCGATCTGCTAGTAGAGGTGGCAAGGCAGAAAAGCCACCACCATAACCAGCATTAATTAAAAAGAATGTCCCAACCAATACAACAGGCATTAAAAAGTTACCGCTAGGCAAAAAATAAGATAACAATGACATCACGATTGAAATGCCAAAAATCAACTGATAAACACTGTTTCTATCTTTAAGTCGATCAGATAATGTCGCAAATCCAATTCGACCTGAAGCATTGAAGAAAGCATCAATACTCAAGATTGTTGTGATTGCACCAATTGAGAATACTGCACTCCCACTTTGTAACGTCAAATTCGATAAAATATCTTTTTCTTGGGAAATAATCGCTAAACCAGCCGTTATATTCAGATAAAACATCAACCAAATTCCAACAAATGTCATGTTCCCCATTAATTTTAATGGTTGAAATGGTGTTTGTAGCGGTTTCTCTTGCCAATCAATTGGTTTATGAATCAGCAGCGTACCAATCAACATCATAAGTGCAAAAACAACTGATAACAAGATAAACATCTGCCATAAACCGATAGATTTTTGCAGCGTCATCATAACCGGTGAAAACACCATTTTAGCGAGACCGAATCCAGCAACCGCCAAGCCGGTTCCCAATCCCTTATTATCTTTAAACCACAACATTAAATTTTTAACTGGGGTTAGATACCCAATTCCTAATCCAATACCCATGACAATCCCATAAAAAATATAAATACCGATTAATGACCGTTGTTGAATACTGAAACCAGTTCCTAACATACCTGCAACAAAAAATAACGTTGCTAATAAGGCCGATCGTTTAATATTTTTTTCGACATAATGTCCCAGTACGGCAGCCGAAAGTCCTAAAAATAATATCGCGATGGAAAATGCCCATTCCACATCAGGCACACTGGCACCAATATAATCAGCGACTGACTGTTTAAAAACACTCCATGCATAGACAGTACCAATACTGCCATGAATTAGAAGTGCCGGTAAGGCTGCTCGTAGCCATTTATTTTCCATTGGATTCTTTCTCCTGTGTTATATTCTGAATTTGTTACTTTTATATTTAACCATATTTGCAATACGAATGTAAAGCATTTTACGTATATTATTTTCATAAAAGTTGTAAAATAACTTTTTTTACGAACTATAATCAGTTTATATTCTTTTTAAATAATATAAAAGCAAACTTTACCACATTACATCAAAAAAAAGCATCCATGAAATGGACGCTTTCGAAAAGATTACATTTTTTCCAACCGTGCAATCCGTTCTTCAATTGGTGGATGCGTATCGAATAAATGTTCTTTATTTTTTAAAGGGTTACTAATATACAGCGCTGCTGACGATGGATCAACATCTTGCATTGGTTCTGCACCGCCTAATTTACGCAAAGCTGATATCAATCCCTGTGGATTTCGTGTCAACTCAACACTACCGGCATCAGCAAGATATTCTCTATTTCGAGAAATAGCCATTTGTACGGCTACCGCAGCTAGTGGCGCGAGTACCATCATCAGAATCGAAAATATCATCAGAATTGCCTGCAAGCCACCGCTATTGTTGCGATCATTGTCTCTGCGCCGTTCCCCACTCCCCCAAAACCACCAGTTACCACCGATATTAGTTAGCAAAGTAATGGCGGCTGAAAGTGCTAATGCTATTGTAGAAATACGAATATCATAATTACGAACATGACTCATTTCATGCCCAATGACACCCTCCAACTCGCTTCGCGTCATTATACGCAAAAGACCTGTTGTTGCTGCTACTGCCGCGTGTTTGGGGTCATTACCAGTTGCAAAAGCATTGGGGCTTTCATCTGCAATCACAAATACTCTAGGCATAGGGACTTGTGCAACCATTGCCATGTCCTCTACGGCATGCCACAATTCTGGTTGTTGGTCAGCATTCGTTATTTCTTGACCATGATTCATAGCCATCACAACAGCAGTTGAATTACTAATCATTATTGCTGTGTAAACGGCACCAATAATAATCGCAGCTACAACACCATAAACCAAAGAATCAAGCAATAGATAACCCACGGCTGCACCCACGAGCGCAACCAGAACAAAAAAAGCCACTAATAACACAATGGTACGTCGTTTATTTGATTGTATTTGCTGATACAACATTAAAACTTAACCGTTGGTACTTCTTTCTCTGCTTCAGGCACTTGCAAAAACTCACTAGGCTGGAAATGATGCACACCGGCGACAATATTTGTAGGAAATGATTGCAATCTTGTATTGTAGTTGGCGGTAGTGGCGTTAAACAATTGTCGTGAATAAGCAATTTTGTTCTCAGTATTTGTAAGCTCTTCTTGGAGCTTGTTAAAATTAGTATTGGCTTTTAAATCTGGATAAGCTTCAGCACGGGCAAAGAAACCAGATAACACACCACTTAATTGATTTGAGGCGGCCATTTTATCTGCTGGAGTTGTTGCCGCTGCAACATCTTGACGCAACTGTGTTACTTTAGTTAATGTCTCGCTTTCGTGCTTGGCATATCCTTTAACTGTTTCAACCAGATTAGGAATCAAATCATTTCGGCGCTTTAATTGCACATCAATTTGGCTCCACGATTCTTGCGTTTGCATTCGAGCTTTCACAAGACCGTTGTATATAGCGATCCATGCTAACGCAATGACTGCTATAACTACTATTACGATGATTATTGTCATAATTTCCCTTTCATTCTACAAAAACTTCTCGATGATCTTTTAAACCAACCTGATCTATCCACATATTGTACCATTGTGCCAAAAAAGGCAATTGTTGAATCAGTGAATACAGTGTCACATCTTGGTTATTATCTATGATATCATAATGCCAAAAACTATGCCCCTTGTCATCACGATTTTGAATTATATCAAGTGTCACATCTCCAATTTTTAGCGTAGCACCTGTTTTTTGTCCTTGATGGCTTTTTAACACAAAATGCTATTTTGCAGCCGCCACAAACAGACTATCAAGAACGTCAACCGGTAGGTCCTTACCTCTCATGGTCAAATCGAGGTTATTCTTGGCGTCAATCCCTATCACATCTACATCGTAATCCAATTCTTTCAGTTGTTCGGCAATACCTGTCAAACGCTGTTGGAACGATTTCAGGGCTGGCAAGCCGGCCAACTGTAATGCCTCTGTCTGAACCAATTGTGCAAATTGGTCGGTATCAAGGTAAAAGCGACGACGCGACATATCCCAATACAGTATTCGCAAATTTTGCGAAATTTCTTCGAGGTAATAACCACCCGCTACCAAAGGCGCTGCTGTGAATCGAAATGATGCATTTGGAAACTCAGCAAAATGAAGCTCCGCAACCTTTTGCAATTGAGGCAGTACGACGCTTGTCTCAGATAAAGAGGCCATGCTTGATAGCTTTGCAAAAGCAAGTGTCACCCAATGTGTACTTGGATACCAATGTTCACTAGCAACACGAAGAATTGTCGCTTCATGAACATCAAATTCAAGGATTTTATTAACGACTTCTAAGATATCAGCTGTTGTTTCAGCTTGAGACAATGTTTCCACTAATACCTGCCACCGTTGCATCACCATTAAATCTTTTTTTAATTGTTGCGCATACTCAAAATTATCGAAAGTCATATCACTTCTTCTGCAATAATGCGTTTAAATAATCTACATAAAGATGACTAATCTTTTCACCAAATGCTTTGACACTTTCAAAATAAGTTAAAATTTGTTCCAGCTCTAAGTGATGAATCGCATCATCTTTTTCTAATTTTAAAATTTCAGCTTGATGAGACTGTAATTTCTCTTTGACTTCAGGTACCCGTTGTTGAGAAGCAAGCAATAATTCACGTTTATTTTCAAGTTCTTCACGAGCTTTTTTATCGGTACGACCCAGTAAACCAGACTTATTTTCCTTCAATTGCGCCAATTGATCCTCAATCACTTGAACCTCAAGTTTTCGCTTCGTCTCATCATCTAAAAACGCCTGCAAACCCGTCATGATTTGCTTAATTTCACGGACTTGATTATCGTTATTGTTCACCCCATCTGGCAATTGCGAGACATTGTGCAAGGCCAACATCATCTTTTGATCAACCTCTAAGGTCAAAGCCAAAACATCAAGCGTGCCAATTTGACGATGGTTCCACCAATCACCTATAAAAACTTGATAAATTGCAGGTTCACCATCAATTGCTTCAAATTCTAGAAATTGAAAATGCACCTTTAAATAGTGAATCAATTCTGGCGCAAGAAAGGTGGCTAACTCATTGTGAATATCAGCAACCATCTGTGCTAGGCTGGCGTTACTGTCTGCATGCGCTCTTTGTCGAACTTGCTCATTAAATTGCTGAGAATCTAATAATTCATAAATTTGCGGCAACTGATGAGCCATAATTGCGGACTGTAACTGTCCGAGATACATTATCTTACTATCAAGCCGATTAATTAATTCCGGCTGCAATACAGTTTGTGATTCTGTCATTTGATATGCCTCCGTTGAAACAATAGTTTAAAACCTAATTTTAGCATACCGTATATAACGTCTAAAAAATACCATCTTTAGAATATTTTATGTTATAAAAAAAACGATGAACAATCATCGCTTTGGACGTAATATTTTTGGCACAAATCGCATCTTTGATCCTAATAAGTCATCGGCCACCCCAATACGAATATAGGCCATAATCAGAATAGCGCCACCGATGAATACTGCAACAAACGTTGTAATCGTTACTGATAACTTTGTATCCATCGGGAAGACAAAATTACTGAAAAAGAAAACAATTAGTCTGGCAATTACAGCCATCATAGCAGACGCAACAAACATACGCCATAGCTCGCGCCCGATTGTACTAAATGAAACACCGTACATTGACTTCAAAAAATCAAGCATATAGGCGATTGCAACAACCATGCCAATGACACTAGCCATTAAAGCACCCATTCCTTCAAAAAAACGAATTAACGGTATTTGCAAAACAATTTTAATTACAAATCCTGCTATAAAAGCTTTCATCACAATTGACACTTCTGATAATGCTTGTAGCACAAAAGATAGTAACATGAATAGACTAAATGCAATGGCTAAAATAGTCGAATATTGTAACAAATAGATACCGTCTTGATTTGAAGCCCCAATTGGATAAAACATTTTATATAACGGTCCAGCAACAGCATACATTCCCAATGCACTTGGCAACATGATTAAAGCAAATAATTTCATAACTTGCTTAAGTTGAGTTTGAATGTCAGCATGTGTTAATGTCGCTTTACTACCTGATAACATAGGCAAGGCAGTTGCCGCAATACTAGTTGAAAAAGGCACAATAATCATGATCAGTTTGTTGGGATTAGCACTGAACAAAGCAAACTGATTTAGTAATTCAGTATTAGAATTGGCAAAAAAATGGTTCATAATATCAAAGAAAGAATACTGATCAACCAGTTGGAAAAGCGTAATAGCTGATCCAATAATAATAAACGGCCATGATTCTCTTAAAATATTTAGAACTAGACCAAATGTTGGGGCGTGATGTGTCGGTTGCGCATTTTCAATTGGTTGCACCAAAATGTGACGATACCTGGCCCAGCCCCATATAAGAACCAACATACTGAAAATAGCACCGATAAACGCTGCAAAGGTTGATTGAACGACGACACCCGTCCAATTTGTAGGATTAGATTTTAGAATAACGACCGCTGTGATAAGCATATACGCGACTCGAGCAATTTGTTCAATAACTTGTGACATCGCTGACACACTCATTAATTGGTGCCCTTGAAAAATACCACGAATCATCGACATTAGCGGGAAAATTGCCACTGCAGGCGCCAACGAATGCAATACTGGTATTACATTAGCATTACCGTTAGATAACCATGGCGCCGCAATATATAAGATGGCGCCAAAGAGAATGCCTAAACCAATCCCAAGCCAAATTGATTGACGTGTGAGTTGCCGTGAACGATAAATATCATGTTTAGCAGCTAATTCCGCTACAATTTTAGAAATGGCCGCTGGAATACCAAACGTTGCAATGGCCAAAAAAACAGCATAAACATTATAGCCTTGTGTAAATAAACCATTTGCTCGGTTACCGTACACGCCCAACATCGCCATCCAAGGCAAAATGTACAATGCACCAAGAATACGTGACACCATGTTACCCACTGACAACCACGCGGAGCCTTTCACTAACGTCGCTTGGTTGTCACTGACAGCAGCTGTATCTGAAGGGGTTACAGGTTGTGATTGCGTATTTGAAGTCTCTGCTACTGTCAAACTGGGCTTCTTTTGAATGATTTTCTTACGTGCCTGATCATTTTTTTGCTTTAATAACGCAATATCAGCATTTGACATGACTATTTTTTGATGAGACTGAGGGGCTACTCCACCGGAATGTGATGGTGACTGTTTGTTCTGCACACGCTTACGTGCACGAGCTAAAATTTCCTCAGCACTCAACATTTGTCCATCGACGTTAATTTTATCGACGCGATTTCCGCTATTGAGATTTTCTGGACGTTGATCATCCGACATATTAAGTGACCCCATTTTTTGATATGTACCCTCACCTAAGTGAGGATTTGCGCAACATTCTAAATTGACAAATGCCACAACATGTAATTTCTTAGCTTACTACAATATTAACAAACTTACCAGGAATCGCAATAACTTTACGAATTTCTTTGCCGTTAATGAAGTTTTGGACATTATCATCTGCTTTAGCAGCTTCGACCATAGCATCTTTGTCAATATCTATGGCGACAGTTGCCTTACCACGTACTTTGCCGTTGACCTGGAAAATAATTTCGGCTGTGTCTTCAACAAGTTGTTTTTCATCATATGTTGGCCAAGGTTCATAACTAACACCTTCCGTATGACCAAGTTTTTGCCATAACTCTTCAGCCAAAAATGGTGCAATCGGTGCTAACATTTGTACAAAGCCATTCATATACTGAATTGGCAAAGCATCTGATTTATAAGCTTCATTCACGAAAACCATCAATTGTGAAATAGCCGTATTGAAACGCATATTTTCTAAGTCGTCAGTTACTTTTTTCACCGTCTGATTATAAACTTTATCTAAATCACCAGGGTTAACTGTCGTTACGTGATCACGCAACTTTCCCTCATCATCAACTAGTAATCGCCAAACACGATCCAACCAACGACGTGAGCCAGCAACACCTTCTTCAGACCACGGTTTACTTTGTGTTAATGGTCCCATAAACATTTCATATACGCGTAGTGTGTCGGCACCATAATCATTAACAATCTCATCTGGATTAACCACATTGCCTTTTGATTTAGACATTTTTTCATGATTTTCACCTAAAATCATGCCTTGGTTAACAAGTTTTTGGAAAGGTTCTTTAGTAGGTACAACACCCAAATCGTACAAGAACTTATGCCAAAAACGGGCATACAATAAATGCAAAACAGCGTGTTCAGCACCACCAACATACAAATCAACATTCATCCAGTATTTCAACTTTTCTGGATCTGCTAAAACCTTTGAATTATGTGGATCCACATAACGCAGGAAATACCAAGAAGATCCCGCCCATTGTGGCATAGTGTTGGTCTCACGTCGTCCTTTAACACCATCTTCTCGTGTCACATTTAACCACTCAGTTGCATTGGCAAGTGGCGATTCTCCTGTTCCTGAAGGCTTCAACTGATCTTGTGTCATTTCTGGCAGACGAAGTGGCAACTCTTCCTCAGGTACGAGAGTTTGTGTCCCGTCTTCCCAATGAATGACAGGAATCGGTTCACCCCAATAGCGTTGGCGAGAGAAAATCCAGTCTCTCAATCGGTAATTGACTTGTTTATGTCCTGCGTGATTGTCTTCCAACCATTCAATCGCTTTATCAATAGCCTCTTGCTTGTTTAATCCGTCCAAAAATCCAGAATTGATATGCGTGCCATCACCAGTATATGCGGCTTCATTAACGTCGCCTCCAGCAATTATAGGTGTAATTGGCAAATCAAATTTCTTAGCAAAGGCATAATCACGTTCATCATGAGCTGGTACCGCCATAATTGCACCTGTACCGTATGACGCCAATACATAATCAGCAATCCAAATTGGCAATTTTTCGCCATTTATAGGGTTAATACCGTAAGCACCAGTGAAGGCGCCCGTCTTGTCTTTATTAAGATCAGTCCGCTCAAGATCAGACTTTGTGGCAACAATCTCCTGATATGCAGCAATTGCTTCTGCTTGATCTGGTGTTGTAATTTTTTCAATTAGGTCGTGCTCGGGCGACAGCACCATATATTTAGCGCCGAAGAGCGTATCAGGTCGTGTGGTGTAGACTTCGATTTCGTCATCAAAACCATCAACTTTGAAGTTAACAGAAGCACCAGTTGATCGACCAATCCAATGCCGTTGTTGTTCTTTAATCGCTTCAGGCCAATCTAAATCTTCTAAATCATCTAACAAACGATCTGCATACGCAGTAATACGCAAAACCCATTGCTTCATAGGTTTGCGATAGACAGGATAACCACCACGTTCAGTCTTACCGTCAACAACTTCTTCATTGGCAACAACAATGCCACCACCCGGAAAATCTGGGGCCCAGTTAACCATAATCTCATCTTCGTAAGCCAAACCCTTTTCGTACAACTTTTCAAAAATCCATTGTGACCACTTATAGTATTCTGGATCGGTTGTATTAATTTCTCGTGACCAGTCAATCGAAAAACCTAAAGACTTGATTTGCTTTTTAAAAACTTGGACATTTTTATTTGTAAAACCAGCTGGATTATTACCAGTTTTGATAGCATATTGTTCAGCCGGCAACCCAAAAGCATCCCAACCAATTGGATGTAATACGTTGAAACCATTGGCGCGCTTGTAACGACTAACAATGTCTGTTGCCGTATACCCTTCTGGATGTCCAACATGCAGCCCTTGCCCTGAAGGATAGGGAAACATATCCATCACATAATACTTTGGTTTATCTGATTGATCTGGCGCTTTAAAAGTTTGATTATCCTCCCAATATTTTTGCCATTTATGCTCAATTTCTTTGTGATTATATGCCATAATTTATTCCTTTGTGTGCTTTATTTAAGTTGGAACATCAAGAAACCGTTAGATTAACCACCTTCAAATAAAAAAACCTATGCCATGCAAAAAAGCATGACATAGGGTGAAATTTGAATTCACGGTACCACCTATGTTCACGTACGACTACGTCTCTAATTGCCTTAACGCGAGCATACGTTACAGACTACTTGACATTTCACCCGTAATTCAGTCAACCGAGTTCCGTATTTTGTTTGATAAGTTTACAGCGCCACTTATTCTCTACAACCCCGCCATACTTACTAATGTTGACTGTAATGCTTTCATTATATCACATCTTTACGCAATCGGGTATAATCATTATATGCGTAAAATACAAAAAATTTCTATTCTCCCTTGCATATCTTTGGCAGTTTTTATTACTTTAACAGTTGGTGTTTTATTAAAAGCTAAGTTCATTCAGCAATTTGACAACTTTGGGCAGCAATTAATTCAACATTACGATCATAAACATAATTGGTTTTTCACGACGATTACTAGTATTGGTAATGTCAGTTGGTGTGCAATTATTCTGATAACTATTTCACTTTGGCTCATCTACCACCATTTTTATCGCGAAACACTATTTATTGGATTTAATGTGATTGTGTTTGCAGGATTAAGCAATCAAATTGTTAAAAACATTATCACCCGACCGCGCCCAACACCTCATTTAGTCCCTACATCTGGATTTAGTTTCCCGTCTGGTCATGCAATGGTATCTGTTTTGTTGTATGGTAGCTTGATTATCATCTTACATCGCCATCTAAAGTCTAATTGGCAACGTCGTGTAGCTTCCTGCTTATTACTTGGATTAATTATTTTAATTCCCATTAGTCGTGTTTATGTCAACGTTCACTACCCGAGTGATATAGTCGCTGGGATGGCAATTGCATACACAATGCTTTATATCAGTCAACAACTATTTTTTAACAATAAAGGAGTACCTGATGATTCCCTCAAGTAACACATTTACACATCAAATAATTGAACAAAATATTAAAATCGGTGATTTGGTTTTGGATGGAACAACAGCTAATGGCGTTAATACACGTTTTTTAGCAACACGCGTGGGCAACGAAGGTCACGTATTGAGCTACGCAACAACAAAAGATAACGCCAACGCCGCAGCCGCATCTCTCTTCATGAGCGGGCTATCAGAACGTGTCACTCTGCTTGGTCATAATCTGACGCAGCAATTAAGCACTGATATGGGTGAACGAAAACAAATTAGTATTGCAATTTTTGATTATTCATCTGATACAGAGAACACAAATGACAAACCACCACATTTTATCAATCAAATTGACTTGGTTTTGCCAAAACTAACACATGGTGGTCTCTTGATTACAAAATTTAATGCAACGCCAAAAGATTGGCTAGATTATTTGTCAGAACTTATTCCAGAAGATTTCAATCAAGCTAACTATACGACATCTGCAACTCAGACATTTATCATTGAAAGGATTTAATCATGAAAAAATTTGCACCACAAATCATAATGGCGGTGATTCTTGTACTACTAATTGCTGGTATTGTTGGCTACCAGCATTTCGCTAACTCAGCAAACTCAGCGACTTCAACCACAAAAAAGGATCCAAAGTTAGAAAAAGTTGCTTTGCCTCAATTGACTAATGCTGTATCTGAGAATGAAAGTGAAGTAACGCTGCATACGAGTTATGGCGATATCACTATCAAACTATTCAACAAATATGCACCATTAGCTGTTGAAAACTTTATCACCCATGCCAAACAAAGTTACTATAACAATACAATTTTTCACCGTGTGATTAACAACTTCATGATTCAGGGTGGTGACCCCAAAGGTGACGGCTCAGGCGGAGAGTCAATTTGGAAAGGTAAAGACAGCAGTATTGACAGTGGTAATGGTTTCAAAAATGAAATTAGCACATCACTTTATAATATTCGTGGCGCCGTATCAATGGCCAATGCTGGAGCAGACACAAATGGTAGCCAATTTTTCATCGTTCAAAATAAAAAGAATCTCTCAAAGCAAGTCGATGAAAATAATTACCCTTCAAAAATATATGATGCCTATAAAAAAGGCGGTGTGCCTAGCCTAGATGGTGATTACACAGTATTTGGTCAAGTAATCAAAGGCATGTCAGTAGTAGACAAAATTGCTGAAGCAAAGGTTGAAGACAGTAGTTCAGGAGAAGCTTCAAAACCAGTTGATCCTGTCAAAATTACGAACATCACGATTATTAAAGAGGCCAAATAAAAAACACCAAATGATTTTCAACATTTGGTGTTTTTTTACTTTTCAGAAGTACGCATGATGAGAACATCTGTATTAGCAACTTGTGTCACAAATGATGGAACAGTTCCCGCCATTGCCCGTTGTAGTCGACTCAACCCTGTTTCCCCAATCACAATCAAATCATTTTTGTGATCCTTAGGAAAATGTCGAGCAATAACTTGCTTTGGTGATCCAAAACGAACATGAACATCAACATCAGTGTGACCTAAACTCTGCGCATATTCATAAGCTTTGTTAATTGACGCTTCAGCATCTTGCTCCATTTGATAAACAACATCATCACTCATCGCAATTGAACCAAAATAGCCACCGCCATTGGTGTCAACAACAGTTAAAATGTCAATGTGTGCTTCTGGAGCAAATTCAACCACCTTTTTTATTAAAATGTTTGATACATCTGATCCGTCGATTGCTACTAAAATATTCTGATATGCCATGACCCAACCTCTTATCGTTCTTGATACTTTTATTATAACGCTATTTCTTCGAAAATGTAAGCGCTTTTACTAACTTACATCATTTTCAGTAAATTTAAGTATCAACCGCAATCAAGAGATTATAGAACTTTCTGTAAAAAATCTTGTGCGCGTTCTGTTTTGGGCGTTTCAAAGAAAGTTTTAGGTTCAGCAATTTCCTGAATGCCGCCATCAGCCATAAACCAAACTTTATCTGCAACTTCTCGGGCAAATCCCATCTCATGTGTGACCACAATCATTGTCATGCCATCCTCAGCCAATTGTTTCATTACCGCCAATACTTCACCAACCATTTCTGGATCTAATGCACTAGTCGGTTCATCAAAAAGCAACATATCTGGAGACATGGCCAATGCACGTGCGATTGCAACACGCTGCTTTTGTCCACCAGAAAGGCTTGCGGGATATTGGTCCGCCTTGTCAGAAAGTCCGACCTGCGTCAATAACTGCTTGGCTGTTTCTGTGGCAATTTTATCATCTTGCCCCTTAACTTTAAGGGGTGCTAATTTAATATTTTCAAGAACTGTCAGATTTGGGAATAGATTGAACCCTTGAAAAACCATACCCATTTTTTCACGCAATTGATCAAGCTGATTTTCATTTAAACTAGTCAGTTGGTTTTCCTCAAACAAAACCTCGCCACTTGTTGGTTTATCTAACATATTGATAGCTCTCAAGAATGTTGATTTACCAGCACCTGATGGTCCAATGACAGCAATTACCTCGCCTTTCTTTACATTAACGTTAATATCTTTAAAAACTATTTTGTCACCAAACTTTTTTGTTAAATTTTCAATCACCAATAAATCAGCCATATCGCTCTCCGTTTCGAATTATTAATTTATATTATACATGATTATCATATATATGCAGTTTATATACATAATAATTTGAATAAAATGTATATTTTTGCATAAAAAATAATGTAAAATTAAGAAAAAGTGGAGGATCATAATGGCAAAAATTGTTAATCGTGAAGAAACACAAACAACCCCGATAGATGACTTATTCATTTTACCAAATGAAAAGGAAGATGATGTTGCACGAACAGCTGCTTTAGGACGAGACAGCGAGACTGAGACACATAAATAATCACACCAAACAAGTATGCAATAGCATACTTGTTTTTTTATAAAAAAAAAGGACACGCAATGCATGTCCTTGTAAAACTAATAATATTAGTCTTCGATTTCAGTAACTGTACCGGCACCAACAGTGTGGCCACCTTCACGAACAGTAAACTTCAAACCTTGTTCGATGGCAACTGGTGAGATCAATTCGATTTCGAATGTCACTTGGTCACCAGGCATAACCATTTCAACACCTTCTGGCAACTCAACAACACCAGTAACATCTGTTGTGTGGAAGTAGAATTGTGGACGGTAGTTTGTAAAGAATGGTGTGTGACGACCACCTTCTTCTTTGCTCAAAACATAAACTTCGGCTTTGAACTTCTTGTGTGTTTGAATTGAACCTGGCTTTGCCAAAACTTGACCACGTTCGATTTCGTTACGATCAACACCACGCAACAATGCACCAATGTTGTCACCCGCTTGAGCTTCTTCCAAAGTCTTACGGAACATTTCGATACCAGTTACAGTAGTCTTCTTAACTTCATCCTTCAAACCAACGATTTCAACTTCAGTACCAGTAGTCAATACACCACGGTCAACACGACCAGAAGCAACTGTTCCACGACCAGTAATTGTGAAGACGTCTTCGACAGGCATCAAGAAAGGCTTGTCAGTTTCGCGCTTTGGTTCTGGAATGTATGAATCAACAGTATCCATCAATTCTTCGATAACCTTAACTTGTTCAGGGTCACCTTCCAAAGCCTTCAATGCTGAACCCTTGATAACAGGAATATCATCACCAGGGAATTCATATTCAGACAAAAGTTCACGAACTTCCATTTCAACCAAGTCGATCAATTCTTCATCATCAACCAAGTCTGTCTTGTTCAAGAACACAACAAGATAGTCAACACCAACTTGACGTGCCAACAAGATGTGTTCACGCGTTTGTGGCATAGGACCATCAGTTGCAGCGACAACCAAAATAGCACCATCCATTTGAGCGGCACCAGTGATCATGTTTTTAACGTAATCCGCGTGACCTGGGGCATCAATGTGGGCATAGTGACGCTTCTCAGTTTCGTATTCGATGTGAGAAGTGTTAATAGTGATACCACGTTCTTTTTCTTCAGGCGCGTTATCAATTTCAGCAAAATCAGTTGCTACTTTACCTTGCTTTTCAGACAATACCTTTGAAATAGCAGCAGTCAAAGTCGTCTTTCCGTGATCGACGTGTCCAATAGTACCAATGTTAACGTGGGGCTTAGTGCGAACGTAAGTTTCCTTAGCCAATGTAGTTTCCTCCAAAATTCATTTTTCAGTAATTCTGAAAAATGTTTATAAATATATTTTACAACGCAAGCCGTCAAAAGACAACAAGTAACTTGCATTTTTCCGGCTCTTGAAGCCAAAAATTATTATACCGACTTATTAAGAAAATGTAAACACTTTTAACATTAATTTTCAAAAAAGCTGTTTGTAATTTCATTTACTTTATCATGCCAATATTTTTGCAGTCCAACTTCAGTATGATTTGATTGTCCATAGTAGTGATCTAGACTGCTATCAACCCAGCTGTCAGCATCAATAATCACGTCGTCAGTTTGTGGGTACAAAAGTGTTAGCTCTAATCTCATTTGATGGGCTAACATTTCCAACGCTACAGGATCTTCTTGACCCAATCGATCGTCAATTAATGTCGCAATTTTTTCAAAAACTTCGGAACTCGTCAATGGATTAATTTGGTCAAGACGGATAGTGTAAAGTTGTTCATCTAACCAGCGATATTGAACGGGTTCTTGAATATCTAGCTTTTGTAAATCTTCTAACAAAGTTGCGCGTATTAGCGGCAAGGCAAATGGATCAACTAATAAAAATTTAGCGCCGATAACAAAATCAGCCACCGGTAGCCTTCTAGCAGCCTCGTAACGATTACGTTGCGCATCCAAGTCGTAGTCGCTCATGTGATAAAACTGACGACTAATCGTTGCTAAAGTTGTTGCCATTGTTTCTTTCGCATGATTTTCAGCCGTTCTGATTTCATCTAAAATTTCTGACTGTGTCTGTTCATCATCCCATAACATCGCCAATTGTTGCGCATAAACAAAGCTCTGATTTTGGACTGCCAGTGCAACTATCATGCGAAAATGTGTTTCATCATCGAGATATTCTGCCAAAAAATCGTCAGCATAAGAAGATGCTAATTGATATTGTTCATCCATAAATAAGGCTGTCACTAAGCGATTGTTAATATCAAAAGTCTGCAAACTTTCATATAAATCAGCCAGTGTTTCTGCTGCATCGTGCCAGTTTTCTTGTTTCATTTCCACCTGCGCACGGTTAATAAGTTCCTGTGTTTCTGGCGTAATATGGTCAGTCATTTTTTCGGTCACATAACAAATTATGACAATTAAAACTCAACTCATAATTGTTACGATACTCCTTTCTTGATTAGTCAAAAACCCAACTCACTTGAGTTGGGATTTTTGTTATTCAGCCGCTTTAGGTTGCGGACGGCGATTGTTTGGACGACGTGGTCCTTTCTTAACAGCCTTTGTCACCTTAGTAACATTGGGATTATTTGGTTTTTTTGGTGTTTGGCGCTTATTTGATTGTGCACCAGACTGTGTCGCCGTTGACTTATGGTTATTTGGTCGTCTGTTTTGATTAACTTCCATTACCACGGGCATCACCATTGGGCGACGACGAGTCTGTTCAAACAAGAATCTTGAAAGTACTTCTCGAACACTATTTTTCAGCTCATTCCAGTCAAAATTCTTCGTATTATTGAGGTAGTCTTCAATTTGTTTAATCGTCAAGTCTGAAGCTTCTTTCATTAAGTCACGGTTTGCTTTAACATAGACAAAACCACGCGACGTCAGCTTAGGTTTTGAAACAACTTGCCGTTTTTTACGATCAATCGTCACAACAGAAACAAAAATACCATCTTCAGATAAAATGCGTCTATCACGTAGAACCACATTCCCTATATCCCCAATACCAGCGCCATCAATTAGTGTTTCACCAATTGTAAATGAATCTTGTAACTCAAAGTGATCATCTAACCATTTGAATTGATCACCTTTCATAGCCATCATGATATGGTCTTCGGGAATATTGACTTCTTCAGCAGCGTCTTTTGCGGCCGTCATCACGCGATACTCACCTTGAATAGGCATAAAATACTCTGGTTGCATAATGTTAATCATCATTTGTAAATCATTTCGTGAGGCATGACCACTTGACCGCATATCATTACTGATCTGTTTAACATCTGCTCCCTGCTTAAACAGCATATCACGTGTCTTCGCAACAACACCCTCCATTGCAGTTGAAGGCGTCGTTGTTATAAACACTAAGTCCTCTTCGCCAATATGAACATACTTATCCTCGCCATTAGCCATACGATTCAAATGTTTAATTGGTTCTCCCATTCGACCGGTTTCTAGAATGACGGTTTGACCAGCTGCCAAATTTTTGGCATTTTTCAAATTCACAAAAAGCTTATTTTCAGGGATTGGCAAATCCAACTTTTTCAAACGAATTGCTGTTCTCACGACATTTTCAATATCGTTCCCTGACAAAACCAGTTGCCGTTTTGTTGCAGCAGTGGCATTGATTACTTGCTGAATTCTTTGAATGTTTGAGGCAACTGCAGCAACAATAATACGCTTCTTTTTATTGTCTCGGAAAGTCTCTAAGATATAATCGCCAATTTTCGATTCATTAACTGAGTCAGCGCCACCTTCTGTACCAGCCGCATCGGCCAACAATGCCAAAACTTTACTTTGCCCAACTTCAACTAGACGTGCAATATCTGTCCGATAGTAACTTTCAGCAGTTTGGTCGAATTTGAAATCGCCAGTATATACAACTTGCCCGTATTCAGTCCCTAGCACAATCCCTAGCGATTCTGGAATTGAGTGTGTAGTATTGAAAAATGATACCTTGACATCGCCAAAATCAATTTCCGTTTTTTCATTGACAATATGATAATCGTCGTAATCTTTTAAGGCGTCTTGCTCCTTGATAGCCAGTTTAGCTAATTCAATCGTTAACTCAGAACCAAATATTGGCACATTTACTTGTTGCAGAAAATAAGGTAATGCCCCAATCGCATCAGCGTGTCCATGTGATAAAAATACACCAGCAATTTTATCTGTATTTTTGATTAAATACTCAAAATCTGGTACAACCACATCCACACCGAGTTGATCAGTTTCAGGATATTTCAACCCAGCATCTAAAATAAAAATTTCGTCATTCACAGTCACAGCATACATGTTTTTCCCGTTTTCACGGACTCCGCCAAACGGAATAATACTTAAATTAGTCATAATTCTTCCTTATAAATGGTATTGGAAAATAGCAAGCAACAACGTTGTTTGCTTTTTCTTTTTTCGTATAAATCTTAACAGGATTCTACTGGTCTTAAAACACTGAGGTCATCCTTGTTGCTTGTCTCGATACGTCACTAGTTTCTATTTTAACATACTTTTCTCTCATTTTCTGTTATTATTGGTGTAGCATACTTTCGGTTATTGCTAGTGGATCAGATAATTGGCAATGGCCACCCTACTTCAGAAAGGAATTTATTTTTCATGCAGCGTCAACCCTTTAAAAAGTCTCACAAAAAGCGGAATTTAATTATTGCATTAGTGATCATCGTCGTCCTGTTGATTGTCAGTTTCACAGTTCTTGGACACCAATCAAATAACATCAAAACAACAACTTCATCATCAAGTACCAGTTCAAGTAAAAAGAAAAAAACGACGGCAAAAAAAGCAACCTCTAGTTCAGAAACTACAATGGTATCTTCTAGTAGTGAAGTTGTTTCGGCTGAAAGTTCAAGCACTGTGACTGTGGCACAAGCACCAGCGAGTGCTAGTAGCGAAGTTGCGGCTGCTATTAATAGTGCAAAGCAAAATGCAACACAAGCACCTGTTGATAGTTCAACCAACAGCAGTAGTGTTTCATCAAGTGCCACTTCAAGTAGTGTTGCAACCAGTGTTGGTAATTGGACACTTTCAGCATATAACAATTTAAGCTTAGGTAGCGTCTCGTATGATAGCGTTCAACAAACTTATGGCGCCCCAACCTATTTGACGGCCGATAACCAATATGCCTATGCCACGTGGCAAAGTCAAAGCGGCGCCAAAGTGGTCATTGTATTTACACCGAGTGGCAGTGAAACTAACGTCCAATTGATTGCTAGTAGCAAATCACAAACTGGACTTCAATAATATAAAAAGTCAATTTCAATATCGAAATTGACTTTTTATATTATCACGAAGTTGATGATCATCAAAGCTTTGTATTTTATCCATTAAGGCCAGCCCTTTGCGCCATTGGCACTATAACATTGCCAATAAAAGTAACAAGAATAACACCAGTGATAACTTCAAATAAACTATTAAATGATACGAGACTAACCAGCCATCCTAACAAATTATGATTCGGAATACCAGTAAAATTGGTTTTCATCACTGTAAAACCTACTACTGTGAATAATACCACACCTACTGTATTGATGAGAGCAGATAATGCCCCTAAAGCACCCAAACCGAGTGTACGCAAACCAGCCTTTTTCTGACGAAGCCACCGATTAAATAACCAGCCCACAACAGCACCAATCAAAATTCTTGGAACAAGCGCGGTGAAAGGATTTTGAAACATCAATGAACCAATCGTGCCAGGAGTTGACCAAGCTTGCCATAAAGTAATCACACCCCAAAAACCACCCAAGAACGCACCCCACTTGCCACCTAAAATGATAGCCGCTAGTGCCACAGTAAATTGAATAATTGTAGGCTGCGCGCCGACAATCACAGCGCCTAGTGGAATGTATCCGAGCCATGGCACTAACACTTGTAGCAAAATAATCGCCATAAAAAAGGTCGCTACAATCAAATATTTTGTCTTATTATTGGTCATGATAATCACCTCTTATACTTATCTATTGTTAGTATACATTATTCCATTGAAGATTTCTCAATATAATATTTGTTTTTATCGCCTAAAATCGGTATAATTTATGAGTACCGCGTCCATAGTTTAACGGGATAAAACGGGGACCTCCTAAGTCTTTGCTCCCAGTTCGAGTCTGGGTGGACGCATTTAATTACCCTTTAATGTCAGCTTTTTCTGCAATGAGTAACAAAACACCAGCAACAAGGCCGACTTCAATAAAACCAACTATCATTTCAAAAATTGCATTAAATGAGACAATACCGACTAACCAAGGCAAGATACCATGTGTCGGAATACCAGTAAAATTGGTATGCATGACGGTGAACCCAAAAGCTGTCAACAATACGACACCCGTTGTGTTAACTATCGCAGCAACCGAGCCTAGCAAGCCTAATCCCAAAACCTTCGTACCTGCTTGACGATTGCGGAATAAGGTGTTGAATAGATAGCCAACTAACAAACCAACCAAGACTCTTGGTACAATCGCTGTCAACGGGTTTTGAAACATCAATGAACCAATCGTACCAGGATGTGTTAACGCGTTTATAAATGATAATACACCCCAAAAACCGCCAATAAATGCACCATACTTGGGCCCTAATATAATCGCCGCGATAGCGACTGTAAACTGAATAATTGTCGCAGAGGCGCCAACAACAAATGCGCCAAGTGGTAGCATTCCTAACCATGGTACAATCATTTGAATTAGCACAATAGCCATAAAAAAGGTCGTTACAACCAAATATTTTGTCTTTTTGGTACCCATGTTATTCTCCTAAATGGTTTATGCCATATACTATACATTTAAAAGATAGGGTTGTCAATTAAAAATGCCTGTTTGAAAACTCAAAACAGACATTTTTTATAAGCTTATTGTAATAAAGGCGATACGTATGATAGTAGATTCAAACAACTGTAAACTGACGATTTTTGAGACTGATTTGAATATCAGCAGCTTTGGCAACGTTTGGTTCGTGAGTAACAATTATGACTGTTTTCCCAACTTCGTGAGCCAGTTCTTGAAATATACTAATCACCTCTTGTGTATTTTCTTCATCTAAATTACCAGTGGGCTCATCAGCAATAACAATTTTGGCGTCCACTGCCAACGCTCTGGCAATAGCGACACGTTGTTGCTGACCACCAGATAATTGTTGTACATTTTTGTCAGCCAGTGAGCTGTCAATGCCAAGTTTATTAAGCGTGCTGTATATATAATCTTTATCCCCAGTATGCTTGGATTTTGTCATTGATAAAGCCGAAGCAACGTTTTGAGCGGCAGTCATATAATTTAGAAGATTGTAAGCCTGAAATATAATGGCTACTTTTTGGTTCCGATATTTGGTTAAGCCATAAGATTAGATATCCTGATCATCTAGTGTAATTGTTCCCTCGGATGGCGTATCCAAACCTGCCAAAAAGCTTAACAACGTTGTTTTACCAGAGCCTGATTGACCAACAATACTATAAAGTGTGCGGGGCTCAAATGTCATATTAACATTTTCATATAAAGGGCGTTCCTGCGCGTTATATTGATGTGTCAAATTTTTGATTGCTAATGTCATTGACTAACTCCTTTTGTTTTTTCACGTGGTCCTTATTCATTTGACAAAATCTTTTTGGGCTTCAAGCGGAAGATTGGTGTTGACCCTGCAACAACTGCGATAGCGATAATACCTAATCCTAGTCCACCTAATTCAGCCATCGCCGAACCACTTAGCTTCGTCTTTAAGGTTTGTACTTGGCTACCTGTTGCTGACATTGTGTTGCGATTCGTTTGACCAGTTGTTGGTGCACCAGATCCGCCGCCATTTCCACCACCAAATCCTGCACCGGCTGTGGTAGTCTGTGTAGCAGTTGTTTGCTGTGAAACAAGTTGTTTACCAACAGCATTACCAACAAAATTACCAGCAACACCTGCAATGACTAGTGAAACAACTAATATAGCAAATAATTCAGAGAACAATTGCAGTACAATTTTAACTTTGCTTTCACCTAATGACATTAATACACCAATTTCATGACGACGTTCACGAATCATCAATACAGTGATCAAGGCAAGAATAATTGTGCCAGCAATACCAACAACCCAAACAATTTTATTGGCAAAACTTTGAACGTTTTTCATTGGTTTCATCAGCAAAGCATATGTTTCAGAACTTGAGGTTAAACTGAAACTACTTGATACTAATTTTTTAGCAGCTTTTGTAAAGGCAGCTTCTTTAGAAGAGTCCGTCAGTGTGTAAACAACACTTGTAACTGTGGTACTGTCACCATTTACCGTACCAGCGAATGTATAACTACTGAAAATAGTATTGGCTGGATCAGATTGTTGGCCTGGACCACCTTGTGACGAACTGCCAGAAGTTGTCTTGGCTTTGTAGATACCGACAATCTTCATTTCGTATGTCTTAGAAGTCGTGGCAGTTGTTTTGACTTTAATGGTATCACCAACTTTTAGCTTATTGCTTGTTGCTAATTCACTTTCAATTACCACATTATTCGTATTTTTATCTGCTGATGTTATGCCCCTACCAGAAGTAATCGTATAGGCTTTTGACTTGAAATTAGTTTCGGCAGCTGTTGTGGATACACCACTAATGGTAATATCACCTTGGGTGGATGTATCACCTGATGGCCCGCCTTGAGCACCTCCACTTTTTGATGTTGTTGTAATCGCTGTGAAACCACTCGCATTCACAGAAGCACTGTTACTAAACTGATATCCTGCCACATTACTTAGCGCAGCTATTTTTTCAGCTGTGGTTATACTAACCCCAGGCAAGGAAATAGTTGGTCGCGTCGTCGAGGAACTGCTGCTTGACGATGATGCACTTTCCTGACTTTTTCGCATTGCCGCAAAGGCTTTTTCACGATTAGCGCTTAAAGTAACAGTTGTTCCTGCAGCATTTTTAGCACTATTAGTTGCTTGAATCGCCGCATTTTGGATAATTATACCCGCTAAAACAAAGATCATAATCGCACTCATCACCAAGGTAATGAGTGCAGTTCGACCAATTTTTTGCCGTAAATACAAACCAGCTCGTTTGATAAAATCCATGATAACACTCCTTAAACTTACTTAATGATGACAATATATCAACCAAAAGTTAAACTTATATCAATTAAATGAAAATTAAATGAACAAAACTGTTAATATGTTGGTAAATCAACGATTATCCTGTATGATGGAGTTATATTAGATTAGTAAGATTAGAGGATATTTTTATGTTATCAGAGTTTAAAGCATTTATTATGCGCGGAAACGTGCTTGATTTAGCAGTCGGTGTTATCATCGGTGGTGCATTCACTGGTTTGGTTAAGTCATTGACAACTAACTTGATTGGACCAATCATCGCTTTTGCAACTGGTGGTCATTCAGATTTGGATAAGTTACAATTAGTCATTAGCAAAACGTTAACTTTCAAGTATGGCGCTTTCTTAAACGATTTAATTAACTTCTTGATCACAGCATTTGTTGTCTTCATACTAGTCAAGGTAATTAACCGTGTCTTCAAGGCTAATAAAGAAGAAGCTGTTAAAGTTAATCCTGAACTGGAAGTTTTGACAGAAATTCGTAATTTATTGGAAACAGAGAAAAAAGCTTAATATGTACTTTTAACCTACCATGTTCATTGTGGTAGGTTTTTTTGTTCGAAAAAAAACACCACGATGTGGTGTCAATGTTAACGAATTGCTTTTAGAGCGTCATCAATTTGGTTCAGAATCACTTGTTGATTGTCTTTTTGCTCTAAATCGTATGTTTGTAAATCAATTTTGAGTTTTGGCGAAGCATCATAATCATCAAACCAATCGCGGTAAGCTGACCACATCTTGAAATAGTAATCACGCAATCCCTGATTGTTTTCAAATTGTTCATAGTTGCGACCGCGCTTTTTGATGCGATACAAAATCGTTTCAAAATCAGTCTCCGCATACACCATCAAATCAGGTGCTTTTTTAGGCATTTTTTGCAGTTCAGCCATCATATTATCAAGTAAGCTTGTATAGACATCCATTTCAGCATCTGAAATATTGCCATCTTTATGATTTTCCTCAGTGAACAAAGCGTCTTCATAGATAGAACGATCCAACACATTGTTATCATCAGCAAACGCTTGTTTAATCATGTCAAAACGACGATTCAAAAAATAAATTTGAAGCAAGAAGCCGTATTGCTTTGGATCTGAATAGTAAAGGGGTAGCACAGGATTATCACCTACTGGTTCATAAAATGCTTGTGTACCCATATGCTCTGCAATTAAGCCTGTTAATGTCGTTTTCCCAACGCCGATCATGCCCGCAGTAATAATCACCATGACGACCTCCAATAATTTATTAGCTTACTTATCATACAAAAAAAACGCCTAAATAACAAGGTCAATTCTTGGACGTATTGGCAGTAAAAACCGAACTATTTCACCAACATCTTCAAACCAGAACGAATATAACCATCCGTGGAATCACTTGTTTGACTTAATTGCTCACCTACCACTTTAACATCTTTTTTAGTGTAGCCAAGTGCCAAGAGTGCTTCCAGTGCATCATCAAGTGCACGAGAATCACTTGACGCTGTGGATGATGTTGCCACGCCATTTTCAACCGCTAGATCATCTAATTTACCTTTTAAATCCAATACAATTTGTTGTGCAGTTTTTTTACCAACACCTGGAAACTGTGTTAAATATGCGCTGTCATCATTTGCAACCGCATTGACTAATCCAGTAGCATCAGCGCTGGCCAAAATAGCTAAGGCGCTTTTAGGCCCAATACCAGAAACATTTAAAAGCTTGTTAAACAATGCCTTTTCATTCGCATCAATAAATCCAAACAAACTGATGTCATTTTCTCTGACAATTTGTTGCACATAAACATGTGATTCAACATTTTCCTCAAAACGGTAGGGGTTCGCCGTATAAAGACGATATCCAACGCCACTCCGTGAGGCAATCACGATATAGGCTGGTGTAATATTAGTAATTAATCCGTTAATATATTCGTACATATTCACATTCTCTTTCACTATTAGTGTCATTTTATCAGAAGATTAAGCCATCTGTTTTTCCATATTTTTTCTTGACATCGGCTATTAAATCAGCTTGCTTGAACTACTACCCAAACAAAAGCGTTTAATAACGCGACTTATACGTGTTGATTCAAAAAAGTAGCAACTCGTTCAATATATTCTTTTGGATATTCCTCAAAAGCAGCAACATGACCTGCGCCCTTTGGCAACCATACAACGTGCTCTCCCTGATGTTGCCCGATCAATTCGTAAACCATTTTTGTCGGCACAAAATCATCAGCCAAGCCATGAATAAACAATGTAGGCAATTGACTTTTTGCAATTAAAGGACGAGCGTCTGCCTGAGAGTATTGAAAACCAGCCCGCCAACCAGACATCCAATTTAACACATTTAAAACAGGAAAAGCCGGCAAATGAAACATATGTCCCGCCTGATATTTTAGTTCATCATAGGCACTTGTATATGCCGAATCAGATATTACGGCTTTTACATTATTTGGTAGCTTTTCACCACTGACTGACAGAACCGTTGTGCCTCCCATGGACATCCCCATCAAAACAATTTTCTGACGTTGATCCTTCTGACAGACCATATCAATCCACTGCAGATAGTCAAATCGATCCAAATAACCAAACCCAATAAATTTACCGCCTGATTCGCCATGCGCCCGATTATCTGGAATTAAAACGTTAAACCCTAAATTGTAAAACAAGTCACCAAAAGTTGCCATTCTAGCTTTTGTTATACGCCAGCCATGACTCAAAATAACGGTCTTTTCACTGTGCTGATTAGCGACATACCAAGCTTTCAATGTCAAGCCATCAAACGTAGTTAACGTCCAAGTCTCTCGTGGTAATCGATTAAATCTTTCTTGATTAGCAAATAAGACATTATCCGGATACACATCATCTGGAACAACAGTTTTTTCACTAGCCACTGTGGCCATTCTAAAAAGTTGATTCGTGCCAAGAATAGCACCACCCCAAGCCAAACTTGCGGCTAAAAGTGTTGTTGTTCTTTTTTTCATTCATTTATACCTCTATTATTTGTGAATGAACATGGCATCTCCAAAACTGAAGAAGCGATATTTATCTTCAACAGCATGTGCATAAGCATTCAAAATGTTATCACGGCCAGTAAAAGCAGCCACCAGCATGACAAGCGTTGATTTAGGTAAATGGAAATTGGTTATGAATGCATCCACAACAGTCCAATGATAACCGGGCTTAATGAAAATATCAGTCCAACCAGAATCAGCTTTTAATTCACCGTCAAATTTTGACCCAATTGTTTCTAACGTCCTGATTGACGTCGTACCAGTAGCAATAATACGTCCGCCATTAGCACGCACTTCATTCAATTGATCCGCTGCCTCTTGACTTAATTGATAAAACTCACTGTGCATCTTGTGATCGTCAATATTTTCTTCATCAACTGGTCTAAATGTTCCCAACCCAACGTGAAGTGTTAGCTCAACTGTTTTAACACCCTTAGCTCGAACCTTGTCTAATAATTCAGGCGTCCAATGCAACCCTGCGGTTGGCGCGGCAGCGGAACCATCTACTTTTGAATAAACAGTTTGATAACGCTCTTGGTCAGCTAACTTTTCTTTAATATAAGGTGGCAATGGCATTTCACCTAACTGCTCCAATAATTCCATGAAAATCCCATCATAATGGAATTCAATATAGCGACCACCATGCTCCAATTCGCCAACAACCGTAGCTGTCATAATCGGATTGTCTAAGTCATCCCCAAACACAATTGTCGAGCCAATTGGTGATTTTTTTGCCGGTTTGACCAATGTTTCCCAAACGTCACCATGATCTTGTCGCAACAATAGGACTTCGGCATGACCACCTGTCTCTGGTCGAGCCCCATGTAAACGTGCTGGCAAAACGCGTGAATTATTCATCACAATTGCATCTCCGGCGTTGACATAGTCCAAAATATTATAAAAATGCTTATCCTCATATTGACCTGTCTCTGCGTTAAGGACCAACAAGCGTGAGGCATCCCGCTGCTTTAAAGGCGTTTGTGCAATCAATTCTTCTGGTAAATCATAATCAAAATCTGATAAAGTATAGTGTTTCTCTGTTGTCATTATTAGTTTCCTTTTCCGCCGCTGTTACCAGCCAATCCTGTTGCTTTTTCAAATTCATATCCTGTCTGTGAGACAGCTGCTTTTTCGTCAACTGACAGCTGTTTGTTCACGTTAGGAATGTCAAATCGGTCTAACACGTCTGCATAAGTTAAATGATTCTTGTTGAGATATTCAACCAATAAGGCGAGTTCATGCCGTTGTATGGGTGTCGGTTTATTGATGGTAATGACTTCATCAAATGCCCGCTCGACTTGTCGGTCAAATCGCTTATTTTCCGGCTCAATCACATATGATTGTTCAATCATTTCTAACCGCTTTTTTAATTCCGGCCATAACTTATCAAATGACAATGGTTGACCAAAAGGATATTGTTGCATCAAAACAGAGTCAAGCGATAAATTGACCATACTAGGGCTTTCGTACTCTGCTTCGTGAATGTGACCGTGCACCGACAAAATTGGATATGGCAAATCAATTGCGTAATGGCTTAACCAAACCTGAATGCCATTTATTTTAATAGTCTTTGCCGTATCTACCACCTCAATGAGTTTTGTTTCAGGTGCCTTCAAGGCAGCTTTTAGTTGGTCAGAATGATCATGATTGCCTTTGAAAAAAACTTTTTCCCCTTTTAGGCGAGCCAATTGTGCTACAAAATCTTGCTTCTTACGAAACATACCCAAATCACCTAAAAAATACACAACATCATCATCGTTTACCGTAGCGTTCCATTGGTTTTCAAGATACTCATCCATATTCGTAACTGTGGGATCAATACCTAAATTACGCAATGCATCTGCTCTTGATTTATCAAAATATAAAATTTTCTCATGATTAAAATGTGTATCAGAAATGATAAAGTTCATGTTAGTTCCTCTTGATAAGGTATGCCAAGGTGCTCATAAGCTGCTTGCGTCACCACACGCCCACGCGGGGTGCGTTGCAAAAAGCCAATCTGCAACAAATAAGGTTCAACCATGGACTCTAATGTTTCAGCTTCTTCACCAATATTAGCCGCAATTGTATTTAAGCCAACTGGCCCACCATGATAATAAGCAATCATCGTTTCCAAAAATTTATGATCTGTTTCGTCTAAGCCACGATTATCAACACGTAATTTATCCAATCCAACACTAACAATTTCTTTATCGATTGCTTGTTTCCCTTGTACTTGTGCAAAATCCCTTACCCGTTTTAATAAGCGATTGGCAATTCGCGGTGTACCGCGTGACCGTAGAGCAACTTCATAAGCACCTTCTGGCTTAACAGGTGCATTCAAAATATCAGCTGTACGGACCACAATATGTTGCAACTCTTCTGGTGTATAAAACTGAAGCGCGTTAATGATACCAAATCGATCCCGCAGTGGCTTCGATAACATACCAGGTCGGGTTGTCGCACCGATTAGCGTGAAAGGTGGCAAAGGAAAATGGACTGCACGGGCAGTCGGCCCTTGCCCAACCATAATATCAACAAAATAGTCTTCCATCGCTGAATACATCATTTCTTCAATGTTGGTTGGCATCCGATGAATTTCATCGATAAACAAAATATCACCTGGCTCAAGTTCGTTTAGCAATGCCACTAAATCACCTGGTTTCTCAATAGCAGGACCTGATGTCGTCTTGATATGGACCCCCATTTCATTAGCAATAATCATCGCTAACGTAGTTTTGCCTAATCCTGGTGGGCCAAATAACAGTACATGATCCAGCGCCTCTTCTCGTTGCTTGGCAGCAGCAATATAAACAGCCAGCTCTTCTTTGAGTGGTGTCTGTCCAATATACTCACGTAAATGTTGTGGCCGTAATGATAATTCATCGCGCTGCTCTGCCGCGTTGGCTTCCGCATCACGTAATAGTTCATCAACCTCAGTATCTTCTTCGTACCATTGATTAAATTGTGGTCCTTTTTCTATCATATCAATTATTATACACGTTTATGACAACGTAAAAAAGCCATTCTATCGACGATAAAATGGCTTTTTAAAAAGAATGGATAATCCACAACACGTTACTATTACCGTGCAACAATCACTGTCAAATCAGACAAATCCTCATGTCGACGATTATAAAACTTCACTGTATATTGTTTGTCACTAACTGTCAAAATAGCATACGTACCACCCAAGTTAGCGTGTAATCCTTTGGGAATAGTGGTAGAGCCAGGATTAATAAATAGCTTACCTTGATAGGTAACAGCGCCTTCTTTATGCGTATGTCCAAAAAGCACCACTTGCGCGTGCGCCTTATCTGCTGCCTGATTCATTTGTTGTAAATTAGCCCAACCTAATAAAGAAGTAGCATCATACAGGTGACCATGTGTTTGGAAAAAGGTAATGCCATCAATCGTTGTTGAACGTGCATCAACGAAATCGGGATCCCCATCCATATTGCCAATCACGGTAGAAACGCCTTCAAACACTTTATCATCAGCAGATAATTCCGAATCACCATTATAAAAAATACCATCAACTTGAGATTGCCAATGTTCTAAAATATCCAAAAAAATGCTACGATCACCATGAATGTCTGATACGATTAAAAATTGACTCATAATTATGACTTACCCTTTCATTGCTAAACTTAATTTTCAGCCAACCATTGTGGTAATTGCTTGCCAAGTGACTGTAACGCAAGGCCGCGATGACTAACAGCATTTTTTTCTGAAGCCGTTAATTCAGCAAAAGTTCGGTTGAACTGTGGCACCCAAAAAATGGGATCATAGCCAAATCCATTATCACCATGTCGTTGCGTTGTAATCACACCGTCAATGATACCAGAGGTGACCAGCCGTTGCCCGTTAGGCGATAACAATACAATCACACTGTGAAAATGTGCCGCGCGGTTGGTAGTATCACCCATCTTGGAGAAAACTTTTTCGATATTTGCGTCATCATCATGATCGCCTGCATATCTAGCAGAATAAACACCCGGTTCACCATTTAATGCATCAATCGTCAAACCTGAATCATCAGCTAAAATGTAGTCATTAGGCGCGATTTTTGCGATTGTGGTAACTTTTTTTGTGGCATTTTCTTCAAATGTTTGACCATCCTCAATGATTTCTGGTACTTTATCTAATTCACGCAACGGTACGACTTTCAAATCAACATTGATATCACGTAATATTGATTCTAGTTCTTGCATTTTGTGTTCATTATTACTGGCAATGATCAGTCTTTTCATACGCTTTCGTCCTCTAAATGATTATTGGTTATAACTAGATGACGAACATCCAGTGGCTGTGCTCGTGACAACCAGTTCGTCGCAATTTTTTCGAACAGTACTTTATCACCCGTTGTATGATAAATATCATGATCATGTCCATGAACAACATCTGAATGCAGGTTGTGGGTGTCAAGATATTGGTTAACAACTGTCACTGTTTCAGCACCAGCATCAATTAGCTTGACTTGACTTCCCACGGCTGATTGTATAAACGGTGCTAAAAGCGGAAAGTGTGTGCACCCTAGAATAAGCGTATCAACTGTGTTATCAGTGAAATGACTTAAGTGATTTGCCACTAATTCTTTGGCGTGTTCAGACTGATAGTCATCGTTTTCAACCAAAGTGACAAAATCAGGCTCCGGCTGGGCTTGTATGACAACGTTTGGTGCCAATTTAGCCATTTCTTTTTCATAAATACCACTCGTTACCGTACCTTGCGTGGCAATTAAACCAATATGATTACTTTTAGTCATACGAACAGCTGCTTCAGCACCAGATTGAATCACACCAATGACAGGAATTGATAACTCGGCTTGCAGCAATGGTAATGCCCGGGCTGTTGCTGTATTACAAGCAATCACAAGTAACTTAATATGTTTTGTTTCAATCAAAAAATTGGCCATCTGAAAAGTATAATCAATCACTTCTTGAGCTGGCCGTGGGCCATACGGCATACGTGCTGTATCGCCAATATACATAAATTGTTCGTTGGGTAGTTGTTCTTGGGCGGCTTTAACAACAGTTAAACCACCAATTCCAGAATCAAGGAACCCAATTGGATTATTTTTATTCATATTATTAATTATGAACGGCTTAATTAAAAATGCAAGCATTTCACAGTCATAATTGTGTATAATGAAATGAAAGGATTACCGCACTTATGGACATCAACGATTACGATAAAATTTTACAAACAAATTTTCAAGTTAATAGCTTCGCGCTTAGTCTTTTGCGGGATGGTTTACTCGTTAATTTATTACAAGAAGACTATCCTCACATTCTGTACTGGGCTGGAAAAGAAATTGCACGCCAATTTCCAACTGACACTTTAACTTCTGTCAAAGAATTTTTTGCTGATGCAGCTTTCGGCGATCTCGAGATCAAGTCTCAAGATAGTAAAAATCAACGTTGGGAATTGACCGGCGATTTAGTCAAACAACGTCTTAGTTTGAATAAAAACGCTGATTTTAGCCTAGAAGCAGGTTTTTTGGCACAACAGCTTGAGGTTCAAACGGGTGCTATCGCTGAGGCAAACTTTAAATATCTCAAAAAAAATGAAGGCGTGTCATTTGAAGTTGTAACAGACTTAACCGAAACAGTTAACGTAGAAGATATTAAGCAACGTGTTGCCGCTCGTGAAACTTTCTTAAAGAAAACTCATGATACAACCGAAAATGCAACTATGGTTGAGGTTCGCAATGATGATGATATCTCCCGCGAACAATCTATTACCGATTCTCTCTTAGCTTTTAATTTCGATGACACATTGATGCCGACCGAAGAACACTCAAGTCTAAGCGCTTTGTCTGGTGAAGAAATTGATCCATTCAATGTGCCCTCTCAACCAAATCAAAATAAATAAGCCACTAATTTTTTGACAATAAAGAAAGTTTTCCATTTTCTTCTCACATGTCTAAATTAGCGGCTTTTATTATGATATTTTTTTGTAATAAAAAATCCCTTGACCTAAGAGGGGGATGGTCAAGGGGATTGATAGCCGAAGCTATCGGTGTTCAATCAGTAATTGGGGGAACTGATTGAAACATTACTGGGGGGGAGTAATGAAACTCAAATGTTATTTGAGTATGTTTCTATTATAGACCAACTATGACAAAAAAACGTATCTACATTTTGACAAAAACGTTACAGAAAAATTACGTTAAAGGTTGTCACATAAGTTAACAATTACACAATAAGATTCAATATCAGGGCCATCCCCAGCCCTACGACAGCGATGATCGTCTCTAATACTGTCCATATCTGTAGTGTTTGCTTAACATTTAAATCAAAATACTCTTTGAACATCCAAAAACCAGCATCATTTACATGTGAAAATGCTAACGAACCTGCACCAATCACCAATACCATCAATGCCGGATTGATGCCTGAAGCAGCCATTAATGGTTGAACGAGTCCTGCCGCGGTTAAGGCAGCTACCGTAGCCGATCCCAATGCAACACGTAATAATACAGTAATTAACCACGCCAAGATTAGAGGCGAAATTGCTGAATGAATGAACAAATCCGAAATTTGTTTTGAAATACCACCATCAATCAAGATTTGCTTGAAAGCGGCACCACCACCAATAATCAACAATAACATAGCGATTGATTTAACCGCATCTTCAACCGTTACCATCATATCTTTCGTTGCACGGCCTTGGTGCCAGCCCATTGCCCACAAAGCAAATACCAAAGAAATAATCATTGCGGCAACCGGGTTGCCAATCATAGTAATAAAAGCGTCAATACCCTTTGGATTTTTAAAAGGTTGGCCATCATTGTAGATAATAGTATAAACTGTTGTAATCCCCATCAATAAAACAGGAAACAACGACGTTAAAACTGAAATACCAAAGCTAGGCGTCTCATCAATCTGAAATGCTTTTTGTTGTCCAAAAGCAGTCAGTTGTTTTTTGACCACAAAAGCATCTGGTGCAAATTTTTGTGCTAATTTTGTGAAAATAGGTCCAGCCACAATGGCAGCTGGAATAGCCACAATTAGGCCATAAACCAACACAGTCCCAGGATTAGCACCTAGTGCGCCCGCAATAGCTGTTGGTGCTGGATGCGGTGGCAAAAACCATGCGTTACTGACAGCGCAGCGGCCATTGGAATACCGAGGTAAAGTAATGGCACCGACGCTTCTAAAGCGATTGCAAAGACAATCGGAATCAATAAAACCATACCAACTTCAAAGAATAACGCAATACCGATGATAAAGGCCGCAACCATAATGGCTAACTGAACACGCTTTTTCCCAAATTTGGCAATTAGTGTGTGAGCAATGCGATAAGCACCGCCAGCATCAGCTACCAACCTGCCTAACACCGCGCCAAAACCAAACACGATTGCCAACTCACCGAGCGATGACCCAATACCATTTTGAATCGATGTTGGAATTTGATCAAGCGGCATACCTAATCCAGCGCCAACTAAAGCAGCGGTTAAAATCAGCGAAATAAAAGTATTGATTTTAAACTTAATAATCAATACTAATAAAAATAGGATTCCCGATCCTAATACAACAAATGACATCATATGCATTCTCCTAAATAATATGCTATTTTCTGTAACCGCTTTCATTTTATCACACAATTCATATTTTAGGTCAAATTTTGTCGCAAAAAAAAGCATCTCAAATTGAGATGCTTTTTCAGTAATTTAAACGTCGCGACGACGTTCTTTAATACGAGCTGCCTTACCTTGCAATGCACGCAAGTAGTACAACTTTGCACGGCGAACTTGACCAAAGCGCACAACTTCAATCTTGTCAACACGTGGTGAGTGCAGTGGGAAAGTACGTTCCACACCAACACCTGAAGAAATCTTACGAACAGTGTAAGTAGCTTGGATGCCAGCACCCTTACGCTTAATTACAACACCTTCAAACAACTGAATACGTTCGCGTGAACCTTCAACAATTTTAGCATACACTTTAACAGTGTCACCGGCACGGAATTCAGGAATATCAGTACGCAATTGTGCTGATGTTACATTTTCTAAAATACTATTTTGACGCATTGGTCATTCTCCTATTCGACAATCTTGCACTTGCCCGTAGGCTAAACGCACAGCGGATTACCGTTAATATGGCAATTAATAGCCATGTAACAGTATAGCAGACATAGCCCCTTGTGTCTAGTACTACTTAGCGTGGGTCATTAAATCACTGGCAATTTTATCAATTTTAGCTTGAGAAGTAGCTTGTGCATCCGAAACAACACCAATATAGAACTTTAGTTTTGGTTCTGTACCGGAAGGTCGAACCGCAACCCATGATCCATCTGCTAGCCAATATTTCAAAACATTAGCTTTAGGTTGCTTGAGTGCCACTGTTTCACCCGTATTATCAGTTTCTATTGAAGATAAGAAATCTTGTACGCGTGTTACACTGACCTCACCGATTGGTTTTGGCTGATTATCACGGAATTCAGAAATAATAGTTGCCATTTCATCATTGCCATGAATACCCGGAAAGTCTAAACTAATGGTTTTTTCTTCAAAATAACCAAACTTTTCAAATAGTTCGTGAACGCCATCTGCAAAAGTTTTACCCTGAGACTTGTAGTATGCAGCCACTTCGGCAAATAATACGAGTGCCTGAATCGCGTCTTTATCATGAGCAAAAGGCTTCACCAAGTAGCCAAAACTCTCTTCAAAACCAAACAAAAATTCGTGTGATTTCGTTGCTTCAAATTCATCAATTGTTGCTGCAATATACTTAAATCCGGTCAAAACATCTGCCGTCACAACACCGAAACTTTCAGCAACAGTTGATGCAAATCTTGATGAGACAATTGAAGTTACAATAGCACCATTTTCGGGTAATGACTGCGTATTTTTCTTAGCCGTCAAAAGATAATTAACTAATACAGCAGCAATTTGATTGCCAGTAAGCACTTGGAAACTACCATCTGACAATTTAACCGCAGCGCCCATACGATCGGCATCCGGATCAGTAGCGACAACCGCGTCTGCCCCTTCGCGCTTTGCATATTCAATCGCAAGTGTTAAGGCTGCTGCATCCTCAGGATTAGGCTTTTTGACCGTCGGGAAATCACCATCAATCACAGCTTGTTCTTTAACAACAGTATAGTTAGTGAAACCAGCCTGTTGCAGTGCCTTTTCACCAATATATTGGCCCGTACCATGAAGTGGTGAATAAACAAACTTTAGTGAAGTCCCTTCACGTGCAACTAGTTCAGGATCAACTGTTACTGTTTTCATTTTTGATAAGTAGAGGTTATCAATATCGTCATCAATCATTTGAACATTGGCGCTTTTCTCATCCAATGAAATATCAAAAATATCAGTAATACCTTCCAACTCTTTCACAACTGCTGCAACAGCGTCGGGAACCATTTGGCCCCCATCTTCACCATAAACCTTATAACCATTGTATTCTTTAGGATTATGTGAGGCAGTAATCATGATGCCGGCAAACGCTTTCAATTCACGTACGGCAAATGATAGTTCAGGTGTTGGGCGCAATGATGTAAATAAATAACTCTTGATACCATGCGCAGAGAGTACCTGTGAAGCATCTGCAGCAAACTCAGGAGAAAAATGACGCGAGTCAAAACTGATTGCCACGCCACGCTGTTTTGCCGCATCCCCTTGTGAAGTAATATAGCGCGCCAATGCTTCAGTTACCTGACGAACAGTATAAATGTTCATGCGATTAGTACCAGCCCCAAGTAAGCCACGCATGCCTGCAGTACCAAAACTCAAGTTTTGATAGAAAGCATCTTCCTGTTCTTCTGCTGAATATGATGCCAAATCAGTTGCCAAATAGTCAGGCAAATTTGCTGATTGCCACTGTGCCAGTTTTTCTTGATAACTCATGATTAACCTTCTTTTCCCATTTTCTTAAATTATAACAAAATTATTTCCGTGTGAACAACGCCAAAATCCAGTTTCTAAACTTTTGCATTCTTAAAACAGTAATTGCTATCACAGCAATTACGATAAAAATAGTCACAGTCACGGACTTTGGAATCTCCAAATGGCCTACAAAATAACCAATTGAGACAATACTGGCTGACCATAAAATACTAGCAAAAGCAGCCATTCGTAAATAAACTGGAAAGGCTAACCCCAAACGATGTGCTAATAATGGCACAGCAACGCGAATAAAGGGTAAAAAGCGGCCTAACACAACGAATAGCAACCATCTCTTGGGATGAAAATCTTTAGCGATTTCATCAGTCAAACTACTGTGTGAATATTTTTTAACCCAGGGTATTTTAGCGACTTGTGTCGTAATGAACGCGCCCAACCAATAATTAACAGCATCTCCTAAAAAAGAAGCAATTGCAAAAATGCCAATAACCAAAAGCAATTCACCAATATTATGATGGGCGCCAGCCAAACTTCCTACTGTAATCAAAATCGTATCACCAGGAATAAATCCTGTCACAATCCCAGCAGTCTCAATAAATATCAATACAAACATGATACCAAATGCTGCTAATGTGAAATGATGATCACTGGCGATTAAATGTTCTAGCCAGTTGGGCAATGCAGTGAGTGAATTTAGAAACATTTTCCCCTCCGAAATGTTACCAAAAATTAGTCTTTTGGTAAATACAGTGACACTGGCAGCAAACTATCAGGCGTCATTGTTGTTCTTGGTGTTTTAATCAGTGCAAATAATACCTCTATTAACTGTGATGCAGCCGCTGCAATCGGTTGAACAATTGTTGGCAAATTTGGATGCAAACGCCGGACAATTGGTGTCCCGTCGTATCCAATAATGTTAATATCCTCTGGCACTCTTTTACCAGCCTTCTGCAAAGCATTTTCTAGTTGAATAGCAGCCACATCATTATAGGCAAAGACCCCCTCAATGCCATTCTTAATGATATAAGACACCATATTGTCGATGTCCTTACTTGTAGCAAACCCTTGTAAACTATAATTTTGTCTGACAACAGGAATCGAATTCTGTTGTGTAGCACGTAAAAATCCTGCGTACCGTTGATGGGTTGGTGATTCTGAGCCATCATCATCACTTAACATTAATAACCTTTTTGCACCAGTAGACAATAGATACTCACCAGCTAAATAGCCACCTTGTTCATTATCCTCGCTAACAATTGGCACGTTATCTGCCAAGTAACGATCGTAAGAAACAATTGGTAAAAAGGTGTTTTGATACTCACCAATACCCAAATTATGTGAAGAAGTAATGATACCTTCGACTTGATTCGCAGCCAACATTTGAAGGTACTGACGCTCTTTTTCAACATTATTAGCTGAAGTTGCAATAATGACCTTATACCCTAACTCAAATAGCTGTTGCTCAATCTCACTCGCCAAAGCTGTAAAAAAGGGATTTTCCATGTTCGGAAAAATCAATCCGATAAATTGCGATGATTTTCCTTGCAGCGAACGCGCCATGGCATTAGGTTGATAATGCAACTCTCGCATAGCTTCGTGAACTTTATTAATTGTTTTTTGGCTTAATGAACCATAGTTATTGATGACGCGCGATACCGTTGTTACTGAAACACCAGCTAACGCCGCAACATCACTTAATTTTGCAACCATTGCAATCCTCCATACTCTCTTAATATTCTATCACATGGTCTATTCCCCTTACTAAAATAAATGTGATAAACGTTTGACTTTGTCGTGCTAAAGGTTTACCATTGTCCTCGTAAGTTAATTTAATCACAAATAAAAAAGGAGAACAAACATGGAAGCACTTGTGTTAACTGGTACAAAAAAATTAGAGGTTGAGAACATTGAAAAGCCTGAGGTAAAACCCAATGAAGTTTTGATTCATACGGCATTCGCTGGTATTTGTGGTACTGATCACGCTTTGTATGCCGGCCTTCCCGGCTCAGCAGATGCTGTGCCACCAATTGTGTTGGGTCATGAAAATTCCGGTGTTGTAGCTGAGATTGGTTCTGATGTTACAAACGTTGCTGTTGGTGATCGTGTAACAATTGATCCTAATATTTACTGTGGCCAATGCAAGTATTGCCGTACTGCACGTCCAGAACTTTGCGAAAACTTGTCGGCTGTTGGTGTTACACGTAATGGTGGATTTGAGGAATACTTCACGGCACCTGCATCAGTTGTTTACCAAATTCCTGATAACGTTTCACTTAAGTCAGCTGCCGTTGTTGAGCCTATTTCATGTGCGGTTCACGGTATTCAACTACTTAAAGTGACACCTTACCAAAAGGCATTGGTTATTGGTGATGGCTTCATGGGTGAGCTTTTTGTTCAAATTTTGCAAGCTTATGGTATTCACCAAGTCGACTTGGCTGGTATTGTTCCTGAAAAGCTCGCTATGAACAAAGAAAAGTTTGGCGTGAAAAATACGTACAATACCAAAGATGGTGATAAAATTCCTGAAGGTACTTATGATGTTGTCGTTGAAGCAGTTGGTTTACCACAAACACAAGAAGCAGCCATTGAGGCTTCAGCCCGTGGTGCTCAAGTTTTGATGTTTGGTGTTGGTGGCCCCGACGCAAAGTTCCAAATGAACACTTATGAAGTCTTCCAAAAGCAATTGACGATTCAAGGATCATTTATCAATCCAAACGCCTTTGAAGATTCATTGGCATTGTTATCATCAGGCAAGTTAGACGTTGAATCGTTGATGTCTCACGAACTAGATTACCAGACTGTAGATGATTTTGTGAATGGTAAATTAGGTGTCGTTTCCAAGGCAGTCGTCAAGGTTGGTGGCGAAGAGGCATAAGATGGCAGAAAATGCGCGACATCATAATCCACGAAGCATTTCAATGAGCAAATCACTTATGTTTTTTGGCATTTCATTGATTTTAAATGCGATGGGAAATGTTTTGACGCTCGTCACAGCTTCACATATAAAACCCGCTTTTTTGGGATCAGCTTATTGGACAGCTGCAGAGGCTAATCTAGGTCAAGCCTTACTAGGAAATAATTCACTTGTTTTATTTTGGGCATTCCTAGTTCTCGGCATGCTTATTTCATTTCTAAATGCGCTATTGATGAAAAAGTTAGATTGGCATCGTATTATTGGTAATTTCTTGTTTATGTTACCATTTTCAATTTTTATTCAATGGTTTTCAAATATTTTCAATCAAATTATGCCAAATGCTAATTCAGTGGCAGCAACTGTGTTGTATACAGTAATTAATTTTATTGGTGTCGCCTTCATTGCCGTTGCCATTTCGATTTATCAACGTGTGAATTTAGTATTACACCCAGCCGATGATTTAATGCAAATCTTGCGTTTCAAATACTTTCATGGGTCAGCTTTCAAAGCCATGTGGGCATCTTACATTCCACCAACGATTTTTGCAATCATTGCTTTTGTAATTACTTTACCTAATTTGTATAATTTCGGTTTAGGTACTATTTTCGCATTCCTATTTCAAGGCGGCATTACGGGCATTGCAGATAAATATGTCTTCAAGAATTTAAAGCATCAGGCAATAGATGTTGGTAATTAAAACAATTATTTTGTAAAATGAACATATCAGTAGCAATACTACTAGAAAGGTATTATTATGGCATTTTCAGACTATTATAGTGGCGTACAGCACATTGGTATTCCTACGTCATCTTTGGCAAAATCAGAGGCTTTTTGGACAAAGCTGGGCTTTAAAAAGACTGGCGATTTCCCCGTTGGTAAAGTTATCTTCATGCAACGTGGCAACTTAGTCATCGAAACTTGGGCAGGAGATGAAGTTGTTGGTAAACCAGGTGCAATCAATCATATTTCAATGGATACAACTGATGCTGATGCCGCTTTTGTGGCAGCAAAAGCGGAAGGATTTGATTTGCTTAACACCGAGGTGCAACATTTGCCATTTTGGGAAAAAGGAATCAAGTTCTTTAACTTACAAGGACCTGATGGGGTTATTGTAGAATTTTGCGAAATAGTTAAATAAGCAAAAAGCGCCTATTGGCGCTTTTTTATTTTCTAAATTAAATCAATAAAAAATACGCACAGTGATGTGCGCATTTTTCATTCAGTTGTGATCGTCTGAACAGTGGTTTCTAAATGGCTGATGTAGTCATAGACTCCTTGTCCAGCCAAGCCACCATCACCAACAGCCGTCGTAATCTGTCGCAAATCTTTGACTCTGACGTCTCCTACTGCGAAGATACCAGGAATTGCTGTCTGCATCTTCTCATCAGTTAATATCCATCCCTCAGAGTCGGTAATGTCGAGATTCTCGAAACCTTGTGTATTTGCTTTTAATCCAACGTAAACAAAGACACCTGCTGCATCAATATGTGCTTTTTCCTGTGTTTGATTATTAATAATATCAAGTCCTGTGATTTTGTCATCATCACCAGTAATCGCTTCCACTTCTGTATGCCACATAAATGACATTTTTGGATTCGCAAATGCCCGATCTTGAATAATTTGTTGTGCACGCAGTTTATCACGACGATGTAGAACAGTAACAGACTTTGCCAAATTAGTAAGATAAAGTCCCTCTTCAATTGCTGAATCACCACCACCAACAACAACAACATTCTCATCACGGAAGAACGCACCATCACAGACTGCACAATAACTCACGCCACGACCTTGATATTCTTCCTCGCCATCAGCTCCTAAGTGAATATGCTCAGAGCCGGTCGCGATGATAACCGCTTTGGCGACATAATCGTCCATGTCAGTATGAATATACTTCAAGTCATCCTTTAATTCAACACGTTCGACTGTCCCAAAACCATATTCAGCACCGAATTGTGTTGATGATGAATACATTTTTTCAGCTAAATCGGGTCCTAAAATCGAATCAAAACCAGGATAATTTTCAACTTCAGCCGTATTATTCATTTGACCGCCATAAATACCACGATCAAGCATTAGAACTGATAAATTGGCACGTGAAGCATAGGTCGCTGCTGTCATGCCGGCAGGACCTGCTCCAACGATAATAACATCATATATTTTAATATTTTCTGGCATCACCACACCTACACTTACTTTTTGTTAAGACTATTGTACTCGTTATTATATGAAATGTCGAGGGCAAAACCTGTCATTAGATATTTTAATAATGAATATGAAAAAACGAGAACTAGTCTCGTTTTTTAGTGATTAAAGTTTAGCCGCTAACTCCTTGATGTAAGCGCGCAGTGCATCTTTAGTCTGTGGGTGTTTCAAGCCAAATTCAATATTTGTCTCTAAGAAACCAATCTTTGAGCCAATATCGTAACGACTACCCTTGAATTCATGAGCATATACATGTTGGCGATTATTCAAAGAATCAATTGCGTCTGTCAATTGAATTTCGTTGCCCTTACCAGGCTTTGTATTTTCCAATTCTTCAAAAATTTCTGGTGTTAGCAAGTAACGTCCAATAATAGCTAAATCTGAAGGTGCTTCTTCTGGCTTTGGCTTTTCCACAAAACTCTTAACACGGTATAGACCGTCATCGTTAACTTGAGCCGCCGGATCAATCACACCATATTCAGATACTTGATCATGAGGCACCTTCATCACGGCCAAAGTTGATTCTCCAGTTTCTTCATAACGCTCAATCAACTGCTTTGTCAGTGGCACTTCATCTTGCATCAAATCATCACCAAGTAACACAACAAAAGGCTCGTCACCAATGAAAGCCTTGGCTGTCAATACAGCGTCACCTAGGCCTTTAGGATGTGATTGACGTATGAAATACATATTGATATCTGTTGTTTCTTCAACAACTTTCAGTAAAGCATCCTTACCCTTTTCCCGCAAATTATTTTCCAGTTCAGGATTTGAATCAAAATGATCTTCAATTGAACGCTTTGACTTACCGTCCACGATAACAATATCTTCAATGCCAGATTCAATTGCTTCTCTTACAATATATTCAATTGTTGGTGTGTCAACAATTGGTAGCATTTCTTTTGCTAATGCTTTTGTTGCAGGTAGAAAACGTGTACCTAACCCTGCTGCTGGAATAATTGCCTTACGTACTGGTTTCATAATTTTTCTCTTTTCTTTAATCTTCACTGCGCAAATTTCGTTGCATTAATTGCGCAATCGCACTTTGCAATGGTAGTTGTTCATATAACACTTGATAAATTGCTTTTGTAATAGGCATATCCACTTGATGTTGCACAGAAAACTCATAAACAGCTTTAGTCGTGCTAACACCCTCAATGACCATTCCCATAGCCTCTTCCACTTCAGCTAACGATTTACCAGAACCTAATTCTCGACCTGCTCGATAGTTTCTTGAATTTGGCGACATGCCTGTCACAATCAAATCGCCAATGCCAGCCAGCCCCAAAAAAGTTTCGGGTTTAGCACCCATTGCCTGACCCAAAGCGCGCATTTCTACTAATCCACGTGTTAGCAATGCCGCTTGTGCATTAGCGCCATAGCCTAAGCCAATCAATGCGCCAGAGCCAATCGCGATAATATTTTTTAACGCAGAAGCTAATTCAGAACCTAATAAATCGTGGTTCGTATAAGGTCTAAAGACATCATTTGCAAAAATCGCTTGGATCAGTTCAGCAGCTTTAGGATCATCACTGGCAATTGAAACAGCTGTCAAATCATGTTTAATAACATCTTCAGCGTGTGACGGACCTGACAGCATCGCCAAAGCAGTACGGTATTGTGCCGGTACTTCCTCAGCCAACATTTCTGAAATGCGTTTAAATGTCACAGGCTCTAAACCTTTTGTTGCATGTGCCAAAATAACACGATGATTTTGTTTTGCCAAGACATCTGCTAGTTGATGTGCGACTTCACGAACTGCTTTGGTTGGCACAACGCTGAGCACAACGTCAACGTCAGAGACGGCTAGTGCCATATTGTCAGTAGCCATCAAACGCTCATTTAATATTGCTTTTGGTAGATATTTTTGATTTGTATGCTGATTGCTTATTTCTCTGGCCTGATCAGCGTTATGGGTCCACAAACGCACTTCTTGATGATTTTCGGCAACAACATTAGCCAAAGCTGTTCCCCATGATCCGGCGCCCAATATGGCAATTTTAGTCATTTTTGTCACCTGCTGCATCAATTTTTTCGTTCTTCGCCATTTCAGCTGTCATACGTTGCTCTAATGTTTGTAACGCGTCAATACCCATATTTGCGGTTCTAAATTTAACGGCAGCTGCATCAATTACACTAGCTGTATTACGTCCTGGCGTCACTGGAACCACCATACGCTTGATTTGAACACCCATAATTTCTAATGAATCATTATCATTTCCTAATCGATCAAAATTGGCTTCACCAATTTTACCATTTGAAAGATGAATATTCAGAGCGATGGTAGCATGTGACCGAACAGATACGGCACCATAAACTTGTTGCACATCAATGATGCCTACGCCACGAACTTCCATCATGTTTCGTAAAACACCGTTTGGTTCACCAATTAGGCGCTCTTCATCTTCTTGATAAATATCAACACGATCATCAGCCACCAACCTTGCTTTACCTTGTTGAATTAACTCAAGTGCAGATTCCGTTTTTCCTATACCGGCATCACCTGTAATCAATACACCAAGACCATGGACATCAATCAAAACACCGTGGACATTTTCTCGTGGGGCTAATTGTCCGCCAAGATAATAAGTCATATTTGATAAAATACGAGATGATGTTAGCGTTGAAGTCAAGATTGGAATATGTGCTTCTTGTGCCGCTTGTTTCAACTCGTCACTAATCGGTAAACCAGTTGACACAACAAACGCTGGTGTTGTCGTATCAGCCATTCGTCGATACACCATCAACAATTCGTCATGATTCATACGTTCTGAAAAGGAAGTTTCTGTAATTCCTAACAACTGAACACGCTCTGGTGCGTAATAGTTGAAATAACCAGTCATTTCCAGTCCAGGACGTGAAATGTCCGCCGTCGTGATTTCTCTGTCAAGAAATTGCTCACCTGCAACAATTTTAAGACGCGTGTTAGCCACTAATTGTTCTACTGTTACTGAATTTTGTGCCATTTTAATTTCTTTCTACTTGCACATGCAAATCATTGGTTAAAATTGTGTTGATAATTGATAAGATGAAAGCAATCAGCATTGCCCACCCGAAACTGGTAAATTCGAATCCACCAACAACATCAGCCGTTATTTCAAGGAGGAACGCGTTAACAACGATGGCAAAAAAACCAAACGTTATAATAGTTAACGGTAACGTTAGAACTGTCAGAATTGGCTTAATGATAGCGTTTAGTATTGATAATACAAACGCTGCAAACAATGCCGAAACCCAATTATCAACTCGAAATCCAGAAGTGAATATCATTGATAAAACCAAAAAGCTCAACATGTTTGTTGCTAATCGAACAATAAAGCGCATCGAAACCCCCGTAAGATTTTCTATGAAAACGGTTACTATATTGATACAATAACACTTTCACATAACAATTATACCAAATGTAGACTATAAAAAAAAGCGCCTTACAGACGCTTGACTGTTAAATAAAGAAATTGTAACCTGGATTCAATTCGATAATCTTACCAGTGCGCTTGTAGACAATCCATTCCGCAATATCGGTTGTGTAATCACCAATACGCTTCAAATAGCCAGCAATCACCAAATAATCAGCCGCTGAATCAACTAAATCAGCATTTTCTTTCATACCGTTTACTGAATCGGTTCTGACTTTAGCAGCACTTTGTGACAACTTATGGTTAGCTTCAGCTATTGATTCAGCGCCAAGGGCGTCATTTTTAACATAGTATTCCATAACCTGAGAAACCATGTTAGCTACCATTTCACCTATAACACCAAGTTCTTGCTCAATGCTAGCAATATGCTTTGTCCCTTTAACACGAATAGTTGAGTTAGCAATATTGCGCGCCTGATCTCCCATTCGTTCCAAAACTGAAACAGCCTTTAAAATTGTGACAATTTCACGCAAATCTGTGGTGACAGGTTGATATAGTGCAATCATCTCAAACGTTTTCTTTTCAATGGCAGCTTCTCGTTCATTGATTTGATGATCATTTTCTAAAATTTGACGCGCACCCTCGCGGTCATGATCCACAAATGACTGAACAGCTTTTTGAATAGTTTGAGACACTAGCATACCCATTTCTGTAAATGAGCTATCTAAATCTGCTAATTCTTCATCAAATAATCGACGCATAACAAACTCCTCCATGACTTTGTGTAATGTGGTCTTGCAATATGACTTTTGGTTTCAACTAACCAAAACGTCCAGAAACATAATCTTGTGTTTCTTGCTTTTGGGGATTAAGAAAAATGTGCTTCGTCTGATCAACTTCAATCAGATCACCACTCAAGAAGAAAGCGGTTCGATCAGAAATTCTTGAAGCTTGTGACATTGAATGTGTCACAATAATCATGGCATAATCTTCTCTTAATTTCAACAATGTCTCCTCGATATTACGACTCGAAATGGGATCAAGTGCTGAAGTGGGTTCATCAAGTAAAAGCAAATCTGGTGACATTGCCAATACACGCGCAATTGAGACACGCTGCTGTTGACCACCGGATAAGCCTAATGCTGATTTGTGCAAGTCATCTTTGACTTCATCCCAAACTGAAGCTTGCTTTAGTGAACGTTCCACTGCTTCATCCAATATCGCTTTATCTTTAACGCCATCTAAACGCAATCCAAAAATAACGTTTTCATAGATTGAGAAAGGAAATGGATTTGGTTGCTGGAAAACCATACCAATTTGCTTGCGCAAATCAACTGTATCAGTCGTTGGTGCATATATATCAGTACCATTAAAATTAAATGAACCTGTTACAGTCACACCATCTTCCAAATCGTGCATCCGATTTAATGCGCGTAAATATGTGGTTTTTCCTGAACCAGAAGGACCAATTAGAGCTGTGATACCCTTGTTTGGAAAGTCCAAGTCAATACCATGCAAGGCTTCTTTTTGACCATACCAAAGACGAACATCACGTGTCGATAAAATTGTTTTTTCTTGTTTGTCTGTCATCCGAAATTACCTGATATATAATCATTTGTCAAAGCGACTTTAGGTCTTGTAAATATTTTACGCGTTAAGTCATACTCAATGACCTTACCTAAATGGAAGAAAGCCGTGTAATCACTAATACGGGCAGCCTGTTGCATGTTATGTGTCACAATAATGATTGTGTATTGATTCTTTAATTCAATCAGCGTGTCTTCGACCTGAGCTGAAGAAATTGGATCCAATGCACTTGAAGGTTCATCCAACAAAAGAATATCGGGCTTCAGTGCCAAAGCACGTGCAATAACTAATCTTTGTGCCTGCCCACCGGACAAAGCTAAAGCTGATTTATTTAATTCATCTTTAACCTGATCCCACAATGCTGCTTGTTTTAAACTGGTTTCAACTATTTCGTCCAACTGTTCTTTTGTGTAGTTGCCGCGTTGCGTTAACGCAAAAGTAATGTTGTCATAGATTGATTTTGCAAACGGATTAGGCCGTTGAAAAACCATGCCAATATGGCGGCGCATCTCATAAACATCAATATTCTTAGTGTTAATGTCAACACCACGATACATAATTTGACCATTAACGGTGGCAACATCATCATTCATACGGTTCAAAGATCTTAAAAATGTTGATTTACCAGAACCCGATGCACCAATAAGGCTGGTAATCTTATAGCGCTCAAATTCCAAATCACCTTCGCTCAAAGCAAGATTATCCCCGTAAAACACTTGCAAATCATGCGTAGAAATCGCAATTTCATGCTTGTCAGCGTCCATATTATAGATATAACGTTCAGGAGCGTCTTCTCTAATAAAATCGCTGGCAGGTTTAAATTCAAAGTTAGGATTTGTCATAGTCGCCTCACGAACTAGTTAATTTCTTATACAACTTCATACCTAATTTACGAGCACTAAAGTTGAACAGTAATACAACAATAATTAATACTGCTGATGCACCAGCAGATACAGCGTTGACATCGGGCATAATGCCTTCAGAATTAATTTTCCAAATATGAACCGCTAAAGTTTCTGCTGGGCGCATTGGGTTCAAGGGACTTGAAATATTAAACGGATTCCAATCACCAAAATTTAAAGCTGGTGCAGATTGTCCAGCTGTGTAGATTAGTGCGGCAGCTTCACCAAACACACGCCCAGCTGACAACACAACTCCTGTTACAATTGAAGGCACAGCCGCGGGTAAAATCACGTGTAAGACTGTTTCCCAACGTGATAATCCCAATGCAGATCCTGCTTCACGTTGTAAATCTGGAATTTGCGCCAAACTCGTCTCAATCGAACGTGTCAGCAATGGTAAGTTGAACAAAGTTAGCGCAATGGCACCAGACAAAATCGAAAATCCTAATTTAAATTGAACAACAAACAACAGGAATCCAAACAAACCAACAACAACAGATGGTAATGAACTTAGAATTTCAATTGCCGTGCGAACAATCGCTGTAAAATAATTTTTCTTAGCATATTCATTTAAGTAAATTGCTGCCCCCAATGCGATTGGAAAGCTAATTACCATAGCCAAAATCAATAAATAAAATGAGTTGAAGAGTTGTACTCCAACACCGCCACCTGCCTCAAAAGCACGGGCAGGTGAGGTTAGAAAGTGCCATGAAAGATGTGGTACACCTCTTACAAGGATAAACGACAGCATCGCAAACAAAATTAATGCGACAATACCAGAAATGGCGTAAATAAAACCAGTAGCTATCTTATCAGCAGTTTTTGCTTTCATTACTTCATCGCTCCTCTACGTCCAATTGCACGCACAATTAAGTTAAATACCAATGACATGATTAACAAAATCATTGCCAACGTCCATAATACATCATTCTGTAATGATCCCATGACAGTATTACCAATTCCCATCGTCAAGACAGAAGTTAATGTTGAGGCAGGAGTCGTCAAACTATGTGGCATCAACGCTGCGTTTCCAATGACCATTTGGACCGCCAAAGCTTCACCAAACGCTCGAGCCATTCCAAACACAATTGCTGTTAGGATACCAGGTGTTGCGGCGCGCAAAACAACCTTGTAAATCATTTGCCAACGCGTAGCACCAATTGCTAGAGCAGACTCGCGATAATGACGTGGCACAGATTTTAATGTGTCGACGGTCATCGAAGTAATAGTGGGCAAAATCATAACGAAAAGTACAATTGTACCTGATAAAATACCAAATCCTGAACCGCCAGCAATTGTTCTTATAACTGGTACAACAACTGTTAAACCAATAAACCCATAAACAACTGATGGAATACCAACCAACAATTCGACAATAGGTTGCATAATTTTGGCGCCGCGCTTTTGTGCAATTTCAGTCATGAACAAAGCAGTACCAATTGCAAATGGTGTTGCGACAATGGCAGACAAGAATGTTACTAAAAACGAGCCCAAAATCATTGGCAAAGCGCCAATATAAGGCTTTTTTGTTGCGGGATCAGTTACAGAAGGATTCCATGTTGTGCCAAATAAGAAATATTTCACATTGACACCATCTTTATAAAAAGTTGACAAGCCACGACTCAAAACAAAAACGAAAATTGAAACAACAACGATTGCAATCAAGATCAATGCTGTCATGCTGATTGCACGACCAATAGTATCTTTTCGAGTTGATTCAGAGCGTTGCATTAGTTTTTTTGTGATATTATCCATGTTTTCTCCACGGTGAGTGTTGTTGCGCCAATTAGCGTCAACAACGAACACGTTTATTTTTCAACCACTTGACCATTAACACTACGACTAATTTTCATGTCATGAATTGAAATATAGCCCAACTTTGGCACTAAAGTAGATTGAATTTTTGTTGATGTGAGATACTTTAAAAATTTACCAACTTGAGCATTGGGTCTCCCCTTAGTGTAAACATGCTCATATGACCAAATGGCGTATTTGCCAGTGGCAACATTTTGATTATTAGGTTTTATGCCGTTAACACTAGCAGCCACAACAGACGAGTCGATGTAACCAAAAGCAGCATAAGAAATTGCGCCTGGCGTTGTCGCCACAATTGAGCGTACCATACCTGATGAGTCTTGCTCCTGAGCTGAAATACTTTCAGCACCACCTAAGGCCCATTTTTCAAAAGTCGCCCTTGTACCAGAACCAGTTGCACGATTGATAATGACAATGTCAAGGTTTTTACCACCCACTTCTTGCCATTTCGTTATTTTACCTGTAAAAATAGCTTTTAATTGCGCTGTGGATAGGTTTTTAACACCGTTGTCTTTATTTAACAAAGGTGCAATACCCACAACAGCAACTCGATGATCTACTAACTGACTGGCTTTAATGCCTTCTTTTTCTTCAGCAAACACATCTGAATTGCCTAAATCTACGGCGCCTTGTGAAACTTGGCTGAGCCCTGTTCCCGTACCGCCGCCTTGAACGTTAATAAATATACCAAGATTTTCTTTAGCATATTCTTCGCCCGCCGCTTCAACCAATGGTTGAAGCGCAGTTGATCCAACAGCCGTGATTGAAGTGCCAGATGCGCTTTTGTCACGTGTGGCATAGGCCGTTCCAAGTGCTGCAACAATAGCCACGACAACGATTGAAGATATAACCGCGCCGCGATGTGATTTCGACATGTTAATGCCTCCCAAGATTTACTACTACGTTTTAATTATCTTAAACTTGTGTAAAAATCAGAACGCCTTTTTGTAAAGTTTGTGTAAAGAAAATCGAATTATTGAGGCTGTTTGTTCCCTTTTTCGGATTACCGTCGCTATTTATACTTCCTATAATTTTTTAGATACAAAAAAAGAAGATTTTCACGATATCTTCTTTACAAAGGCAATGTCAATGTAATACTCGTACCAACACCTACTTGGGATTTGACTTGCAGACGACCATTATGTTTTGTCACAATTTCATTAACAATTGCTAATCCTAAACCGGTTCCACTAGCAATTTTTCGTTGTCTAGATTCATCTCCTCGGTAAAATCGTTCAAAAATACGTGATTGTTGACTCAAAGGAATACCAATTCCCGAATCGCGAACATTCAAAGACCACTGTGAGTTATCTTTTTTAGCCGAAACCCATACTTCGCCATTTTCAACATTGTACTTGACTGCATTGGTCAATAAATTTTGAATAATCGTTGTTGCATCCTCTGCAACACCGACAACTTCAAGCTGATCATCCACATCATTGTGAATTGTGACACGTTGACTATTAATTTTTTGAATCTGCTGATTGACGATTTCAGACACTTTAATAATTGAAACTTCCCCATCTGCTTTATGTTTAAGACGCGACAGCGACAAAATATCATTTACTAAATCAGAGAGGCGTTGTGACTCATTTGCTACGATAGTCAAAAATTGAGCACGTGTTTTTGGATCGTCACCCGCGGGTCCTTGCAATGTTTCAACAAATCCTGTAATCGCAGTCAACGGTGTTTTAAATTCATGCGAGGCATTGGCCAAAAAGTCAGCCTGCATGCGCTCAATTTGCAAAACACTCGTCAAATCGTAAAGCATAATCATGACTTCACCCTCAGCGCCAGATTGATGATATAGTGTGCTAGCATCGTATTGCCGCGTTTCACCATTGATTGTTAGGTTTAGAATTGATTGTTGCTTTGATTGTGTATTAAAAGTTTGGCTAATTAACTCAGACAATGTAAATTGACGAATTATCAAATTTTCTGAAATGGGTAATTTTGGTAAAGATACCCCCAACAGATCAGCAGCTTTTTGATTAAAAACATCAATCGTATGATGTCGATCAACATTTATCACGCCAACAGGTAAACTAGTGAGTAACGTTTGGTAGTTGCCAACATCACGTTTATTATCATATTGAGAGTGCCGAACATACGTCTGTAATGCATTAAAAGATTGCAATAAATCATAATAAGGTGATTCAGGTGATGCTAATACCCCCCTCGGTGTCTCGCCAGCCAACGTGTCTTCCATCCGCTTCTTCATGACAGCTAGTTCAGTTGCATCACTCATTTCCCACAGTTGAGAAAGCCAAGCTTCAATAATTGAAATCAAAATCACGATAAAAATTAAGGCTGTTAAAGTCTGCCTTGTCAATGACACAATTTGAGTTAAGGAGATCAGTAAAATCAAGTTTAAACCCAAAATAATAATGAATTTTTCAAATTTATTTTTCATACGTTTATCATATCATCTTCGTTACAAAAATCAGCACTAATTTGATTCACAAAAAAAACAGGTGCTACCCTGTTTTGAGTAACTGCTATCATTTAATTATTTGTCAGTAACTACCATATATGAATTAAAAATTCTAATATGCACTTATACCGGACTTATTATTGTATTAACAACCTATAAAACTCACTAAAATATGCTGTCATGTCCCCAAATTTTCCCCAAATAAAAAACGCCGCCCAGATTAATTTCTAGTCGGTGTTTTCGATTCTGATCGCAACAAAAAAACAGCCAGCTTTTACACTGACTGAACGCGTTTGGGGGTGTAATCTTATAGGGAAGATTACGATTACAATTGTAAACCACTTATTAATATATAGCAAACAAAAACCCAACAATCTGAAAACGATATCATAACGGAAGCACTCCATAGTTCATGAAATCGATTGTTGAGCTACGTTTATTCTACCCCTATTTGATTGCTGTGTAAATTAAAACCCAACAAACAAATTGTATACTTACGACCGTGTTTGTTGGGCTATTTAATGGTATCACTTGTGCGGGTTGAGGGCAAATTATTTCCTTTTGGCATACAAAACATGCTCACAATCTATAAACATGATGTAAAATGTATGATCAATGATTTTCCCTAAAACTCTTGATTCGTATGGATTATTGTTGGGACATAATCTGAAGATCCAATATCCTTCGTTGCATAAATTTGTACGTTCTTCCCCAAACTTTTCATGTAATTTTAACAACCCGATTTTATCTCTACCACCAAATTTTTTAACGAGTTCGAGCCCTAATCTCTTGCCTAAAGCAGTGGCACTCATAACATCGTGCTGAGATAAGGATGATATTCTGTTAAATAGTATTTTTGCTATCTCGCCCGTGAATGTTGAAGAGTTTAAATTGTAATCATTATTTTTAGTTAAAAATGAAAAATTAAATGACAAGCGTAGCGCGTGTTGATTTTTTTCATATATAGACTGCATTTTCAAGGTTGGCGCTTTAGTCTTATCAGGACTGTTAAATTTGATTTTAGACATTATTCTTTACGCTTCTACAATTTCCGTCTGAAAATAACTCTCTATTGATTTCGGTGAGATAACATCGTTGTGTGATGTTTCCATCCAAGGTGTTTCATGGTGTGTCATATTTCTTAGTTGTGCGGCAGAATAATCTGAATAGTTATCAAAAACAGCATCCAAAACCTCTTTGGCATAAGTATCGCCATCAAGTTTTGAATAATTTGCTCGTTCATTATCAGTTATTTCTTGACCAATAACTTTTTCGCCTTTAAATCTATCAAATATAGATCTAACAACCGGACCGTGTTTCCAATGCAAAATTTCATCATTAAACAACGGCTTGCCGTGAATGGCTAAAAATGTGCCTTGTACATAGTACAAAAGTTTATGTAGTTTCATTTGAGTCATTGGATCAATTCCATCATCTATATCCATTTTGGCTGAATAACGAGTTAGAATCCAATCTGCAACCTGATTTGCTGTGTACATAACCTTTCTCCTTTTTATTCAATCCCCATTATATATCATAATGTTTGTTTTTTACAGTGTTTTATTACTATTAGTATATATATTGTTAATAAAAAACCGCCCAACCAGAAATAATCCAGTCGGGCGGTTTTTATTATATTCAATTTTGTAAGGCGTTAACCTTTGCTTGTGCGTCAGCTAATGCCTGTTGTGCTTTGGCTAACTCATCAGCTTTAGTCAATTCGCTTTGCTGTTGTTCTGTTTGTTCTTTTACCTTAGCTTGTTCAGCCGTCATCTGTGGGTACGTCTGATTCAACTCATTAATCAATACAGCGTATTCTTTTTCAATAGCGTTCTTGATTATTGCTTCATCGGTGTCTGATAACCCTAGCGCTGATAACGCTTGTTTGACGATATCAACCGCGCCAGACTTCTTCGCTTCGCCCTCTAAATATTGCGTCACACCTAACTTTTGCATGGCTACGATTGCAGCCTTTGCTAATGGTGATAGAACGTTAATCAACGTTGCAGCCTTGCTATTACCAGTAATGACTTTACCAATCCAACCACCAATGATTGGAATAGCTGCCAAAGCGATTGCGATAATAACATCTGAAATACTATTTACTTGCATGTGATCTCCTTTAAATATAATCTTCTGGTGCTGGCGTCCAATCAGTCGGTATGGTACCTGTTTCTAACTTAGGTAATTTAATATATACATCTAAAGCAACGTCAACACTATTAAAGTAAACGATAATTACTTTCGTTCCAGTTCCAATAGCTGTTCCTGTCGATGAAACTCTAGTCCAATCTGTTGGAACGTTTCCAGAGGGATTATTAAATGGCGATGACCACTCAATTCCGAAATGACTATAGACACCAGTTCCTTTGATATCAAAACTAAACGCCCATTGTTGTCCTTTTGTAATTAAATTACTGAGGTTATTAGTTTGTGAAAAATATATACCAGCGGAGACTGAACTGCCTTTAGGTGATGTTATATGCCACATATTAGTGGTGCTATCATAGGAAACTTTGGTTGACGTTGCATAGCCATTACTAGTTACACCCCATGATAAAGTTTTTGAGTTTAGTAATAAGTTTCTACCATAAACCAGCACCCCATTTGAATACACTCTATCAAGTGGTTTACCGTCCCTGACAAGCGCCTTGCCATTTATAGTTGCCATATCAACCTCCTATAAAGTAAACGCCAGTTTTATCAGGTAGTTTATCGTATTCTGCTTGCGTAACAACGTTTATGACAGCGTCTTTACCAGCGGGTCCTGTTCCACCCTGAATGCCTTGTATACCCTGTTTACCTTGCTCACCCTTGTCACCTTGTTTACCTTGTATACCCTGTTCACCAGTGTCTCCTTTGATACCGGTAGCACCTGACATATCAGTAACAAAAGTAAACCCTGTACCGTTCCACAGATATAGTTTTGCGTTGTCTGGGTCTTCAACAGTTGATGAAATAATAACAAAGTCTCCCTTTGTTAAATGGTCACCCCGCATTGACGCAACACTCGGAAACGTTTCTGCAATCGAGAAATCTTTACCAGCTACTCCCTGAATACCTTGTATACCTTGTTTACCCTGTTCACCTTGAACACCCTGAACGCCTTGTATACCCTGTTTACCTTGCTCACCCTTGTCACCTTTCGGGCCAACTTTTCCCTCTGGTAAGTTATCCATGAGTTTTTTGGCCAAGTCACTAAACTGTTGCTGAAATTCACCTAAAGTAATTGATGAAATCAAGTTACCAGAGATACCGGTAGCGTTTTGATTGATGTACAACTTGATGAACCCAGAATCGGGATAAATCTCATAACCGTTTGAATTGCTTAACCACAACTCTACTAAGTAACTACCAACAGGCAAGTCACTCAAATCACCAGAACTAATAACAATATGTTTATCAACCCATTTTGCTGAAACACTTTTGAGGTAGCCGACATCAACTTGCTTAATTTTGATAGCGGCTGATAAATCATTGTCGCTGACAATCACACCGTTTTGTAATGCTCTAAACCTTAGGTCTGTCTCATTATCTGCGAACTTAAAACTAGTCACATCTAGTGTTAACGTTTTAGCCATAAGCCCTCCTTATTTGATTGTTGCAAACGACTTCATCATTGAGACTGGCTCACCACCGATTTCAACATTGATAGTTGTCGCTGTTTGTGAAATGACCTTGTACTTACCGTTCAAAGTAAAGTATTCCATACGTCCGTTGTTACCTTGAATATATTGATTACTCAACTTGTTGCCGTATTTATCAGTCAAAGTCATGGCTGAAATAGGAATATAGTTGTTGTAATCAATCACTGGAATACTCATATCAATGTTGACACCATACGTTTTGTTATTGTACTTAGTCCAGTAATCAGCTACGTAGACACCACTAAAGGTTGCATATCGTGTCTTTGCTGGTGTGCTTGGTGTGTTAGTCGATTGTGATGGCTTTGAAGCTGTTTGCTCGGCTGGCTTATCGTTATCCAATGAACCAACCACCATGACATTACCATCAACACCAAAATGATTATCTGCATACTGCCACATCTTGACGTTGCTCATATTTGGGAAGTATTGCATAGGTGGTGTTGCTTGATTAGCAGTAGTTAGATACCAAGCTACCCACAAAGCGTTAGGATAACGTGCATTCACTCTTGATAAGTCAACTTTAGCATTCATGTAGTAGTAACCAGAGTACAGCATCGGCTTATAACCAGCAGCGTAAATCTGATCCATGAACGTCAAAATAGCTGAGGTGTTGTTAGCCTTGTTAGCACCCGCACCCGCTTCATAATCCAGTGCAATGTAACTGCCCTTAGCTAATCCTGCGTTTTGTGCGTCTTGTACAGCTAGTTGTGCGTGATAACTCGCTTCACTAACTGAATCACCAAATTCACCCCAGAAATAGCCACCAGTTTGCATACCAACGGCATCAGCGTTATGAATTTGTGCGTAGGCTTTAGGATTCACATAATGGCTACCCTCGCCACCGCCACGTCCGCCTAGCTTAACCATAGTGAAGTTATCACCATAACTCTTAAACTGGCTGAAATAGCTTGTGGTTGTGCCTTGATAACTAGCAACGTCAATACCCAACGTATTGGCTGATACACCTGAAATCGTGGCAACTAAAAAGGCAACTGCTCCAATTGAAGCAATCACCAATCGTTTTAATTTATTCAATTTTCATTCCTCCCATTTATCGTGTTTCCACGTTTCTAGTTTTGTCAATCGGATCTCGTGATTGTCAGTAATTGAATTAAACTTTCGCAATTCAACTTTCAAGCCTGCAATGTCATTTCTTAAACCAAATATTGCGTTGACAATAGTATTTTTCAATACCCACCACAAACCACCCAGAAGAATAGACCCCACACTTAGCCAACCCAACAAATCATGTGGAAATTCCATATTATACCTCCGTTGTTTTCGCCGGAGCATCTGCGATAAGCGCTTGAATTTTCTTCTTAGCTGCTGCTTTGATGTCAGTTTCTGATGATGTCAAACTAATACCGTCTTCTGGCGTCACCTGTAAATTACCATTCAAGCTGTTTGGGAACGTGCCCGCATTAAATGAAACTGATGCGTACTTCAATGTCAACTTACCGCCAACGAAACTAAATTGTAAATCTCCAACTGTCATATTCATGATTATTTCTCCTCTTCTTTAGCTTGATTCTCGTATTGCTCAACAAGTGACTTGTATTGTGCCACTTGCAAAGTCAAGTTAGCATTTTCTTGTAGCAGCGTTTGGACTACTGAATTAATATCTGGTTTCATTTTATTTACCTTCACTTTCTAATTCTTCAATGCGTTCTTTCAATTCTTTGACTAACGGTATCAACAATAAAGCAACACGGTCATAGTTAATTCCCTCAACTTCGTTATCATCACCATACTGAACTAGGTATTCTAACCTAGCATCACGTAAATCTTCAGCAATCATACCAAAGTAACGTTCGTTAGAACCGTTTTCCTCGTGTTCATGTTTATCTATCCAAGTTGATAGCGGTACTTCAATCAATTTTAATGAATCAGCTATTGGGATATTATTTTTGATATCCAGCTTGTACTTGCGCGCTGATGATGATCTAACTAATGCACCGTCTGCTGCTACTACCACGTTAGCTGAACGAGAACTAGTTCTGTTATATGTTGGCATTGAATGAAAATAACTAGCGTTAACAAAGATTCTATCACCATTTGGTTTGGCGCCGTATGAATCTGAACCAACATATATATACGGAGCTGATCCTATACCATTCATAGTAAAATTTGCTCCCCCTGAAATAACGACTCCTTGTTCCGCTCCGCCTATTTTAGTGGGGATTAATTTATTGTTCGTGCTGTTATTTCTACCTATACTTACTCCAACAAATTTTTCAGTAGACAGCGGTGTATCATTGCCTCTGTTTTGATACCCATTGATAGAAAGCGTCAAAGAAGTTCTTGCTTTAATCAGCGCTGACATTCCATTGAACATATCACTGTTATTCGATATTTCTAAATAAGGATCAGTTTGTGGATTAAACAAAGTTGGAGCAATTAATTGCAATTTACCTTGTGCCAACAACGCTCTAGTATCGCCATTGGCTGTCGATATATATCCTTGGTCGATATTAATGTCTGTCGTGTAATCAGAGCTGTTAATTCTACCTTTCTGGAACACAACTGAACCTGTATTAAGATTGATGTTCAAGTTAGCACCAGAAATAGCACCAGATACAATGTTATTAGCGTTGATGTTAGTGATATTAACTTGGTTACCATTCAACGTCCCAACAGTTATATTCGTGGCGTTGACTTTAACAGCGTTGACCTGCTTAGCCCAAAACTTACCGTCAACTGTTGTATCGGCTGTGATATCTAAATTCTTACCAGCAATTTGAACACCAGAACTATCCTGATTGATTAAACTAATAATCTTGCCATTGTTGTCAGTCAGTGCTGACCTTATCTGTGTCGCCGTCTGTGTCTGAATACTTGAAGCTAACGTGCTACCTGTGATGATAGACGTTTTGCTCAAAGCTGTTTGGAAGTCATACGAGATGTTACCGCTTGGATCACGCACAAATTTAGATATGTTGTCTGCGGTTACTTTCACTTGTGCGATGTCAGATTGAACATCTTCTGGAGCTGGCGTCCAATCTGTTGCTGTATTGCCTTCTTCTAGCTTATAACCAGCAAATTGGATAAATCCATTTGTTAAGGCATTTTGCCCCTCCCAACGCAAAGTCTTTATACTTGTTGTTGGGTCTTTCACACACTTGAACGTTATTGATACTCTAATCCAATCTGTATGGGGTGGCAACGGTGTAGGCGTGTAAATAGGTGTCACAATTCCACCTTCATAGTATGGGGCTACATTAGTGTCTGTATCAGAGGTATTTCTAACGTAGGTAGAGAATGTATACGTCTTTCCAACTTGTAATATCCCTGCATTTTGCATCATATAGACTGGGCTAGACCATGCACCACCTGTCGAAGCAATAACCATTCCCCTGTACACATCTTTGGTTACTGTACCTCGTTGATTCCATCTAGTGTTATCCGTCCAATCACTAGTTCCTAGCAATAGGTTTCTACCACCGACAGCAAGATTATCAACCTTAGTAACGGTAGCCTCAAAACCATCGGCTCTCTGTTTTAGTGTACTAATGTTCCCAGACTGTTTCTCTTGTGCGGTGCTAAGGTCACTAACAGTAGATTTAACCCCCTCTGCAGTGTGTTCTATTTCAGACATTCTAGTGTCTTGTTTTTCATTATCTGTTTTTATGTCAGCAATGGTGCGTAAAGACTTATCAACAGTATCTTTAGCTTCATTTATTTTTGATGATAATTCACCAGTCTTTTGGTTAAAATCTGTCTGTGATATCTTTGTTTTCAGACCATCAACTGCGGTTTGTGCGGTTGTTTGTAATTTAGAAACATGGCCATTGATATTTTCCTGATACTGTGTGATGGTTTCTTTAATTTTGTTATCTTTAGTTGTGTAGTCTAGCACAACATCTTCAGGAGCAGGCGTCCAATCAGTCGGTATGGTACCTGTTTCTAACTTAGGTAATTTAATATATACATCTAAAGCAACGTCAACACTATTAAAGTAAACGATAATTACTTTCGTTCCAGTTCCAATAGCTGTTCCTGTCGATGAAACTCTAGTCCAATCTGTTGGAACGTTTCCAGAGGGATTATTAAATGGCGATGACCACTCAATTCCGAAATGACTATAGACACCAGTTCCTTTGATATCAAAACTAAACGCCCATTGTTGTCCTTTTGTAATTAAATTACTGAGGTTATTAGTTTGTGAAAAATATATACCAGCGGAGACTGAACTGCCTTTAGGTGATGTTATATGCCACATATTAGTGGTGCTATCATAGGAAACTTTGGTTGACGTTGCAGCTGCATTGTTACCTACAACCCATGATAAAAGTTTTGAGTTTAATAGTAGGTTTCTACCTCCAACACTAAGTGCGTTAATCGTGTCACTAATATCACTTTTAGCTGTATTAACGTAACCTTGAGCTTTAGTGTCTAATGCACTAACTGCATTCTGTCTGTCCGTGACCTCTTTAGCTATTGTGTTTAGTGCGTCAGCCTTAGCTTGATTAGCATAAGTTTGTGCTTGTGAATTAGCATGAGCTACCGCTTCATTACGTTCTGACGCTTCCTTAGCAATGCCGTCTGTTAAGTCTTTTTTAGCATCAGACAAGATTCTCTGTGCTTGATTGAATTGAGATACTGCTTCACTCTTAGCGCTTGCCTCTGCTGCATTAGCTAGTGAAGCTGCCTGTGACTTTGCTGTTGCAATATCACTTGACAGACCTTGCTTCACTTCATCAATGTGCGATTTGGCTTGTGAGACTGCGTCGGTAACAGCTTTATCTATATCATCAGCGGTGGTCGGTGAAGCGAGTAACTCCCATATATTACCATTCCAACGGTATATTTCAGTACCACCATCTGGCAACTCTTTGAAAAATACATCTCCAACCTTGGGATTAGCAGGCTCTGTGTTACCAAACGTTGTGCTAGGTCTACCAATCTGGTTAATCGTCCACTGCGTTTGACTACTAGTAGTATCTGCAACAGCATTCAAGTTGTTAATCTGTGAAGTGATGCTGTTTGAACTTAAATCATCACCAAGCGACAACTCTGTTTGGTCTGGTGATAACAGGTCATACTTAACCTCAAACACGCGTGTCTTATAGCTCAAATCTCTATCACCGTGCATGATTAAGACTGTGTCGCCAAGTGATAGCCCACCAACATCAGCAACCGTAGCCGAATACTGAATTTGTGGGTGATTAACCGATTGCAAAGTTTTGTATGCCGAATTGATTAAAACATTGACATCATCAACATCATCATACGTTTTTAGTAATAACCTAGCATTACCGTTAATCTGTCCCCATTCAGCCGTAGCGTCTGGGTCTGATAGAACGATTGAGCCTTTTGGCTTATCTAATGATTTACCAGCTGACCTCTTCCATTCAACATCAGCAATGTTAATTCTGCGACCATAACCGTCTGGAGTATCAGCGTCTCCGTTGTCAATTTCTTTACCCTTACCGCGTGGCAAGATAGCGGTGTAGATGTTTGATGTATCGCTTTGACGTTCAACCGTCAGTAGGTTTGAACCACTTGCAAATACCTTTGATGTATCTGCTCCCTGACGTGCTAGGTAGTCCATATAACGACCGCTGATGGCGTTTCCTTGTATCTCAATATAAAATACAATCTCACCGCCTAACAGGTCTACAACTTTGCTGATTGCGCTTAATCGGTCAATGTAATAGAAATTAGTTGTCGCTGTGCCAGAAACGTTGACGTTGTTAAGCTCCCAATTTGAACCATCGAGTGCAATTTTCATCAGATTTAATGCACTCTGATTTCGTGGTCGCTTATCTTCAATATAACCATCAGTAGCCAGCTCTTGATAAGCCAACTCATAGGCTGAATAGTCGATTGTTTCGGTGTTATCAACACGTTCGGTCAAACGCAACATAATAAACTTGCTGTCGTTTAATGGGTGCGGTGTCGCCACATACTTTGAACCGCTTGGCAACGCCTTGCTTGCAGGTAGCGAGAACTCAAACGTTGTTGCCGTGTTAATTTTAAAGTTTAGATGTGCTGCCGTGAAATCATCATTAGTCAGCACCTTTATAATTGCTTGTTTTTTATCAAAAATATAAATCATAGTGCTTTCACCCGATAAGACAACACAATTGAACTTGCCTGTGTACTAGCAATTTTCGTGCCATTTTTAATCTTGGCTTCAAAAATATTGCTGTTGTTGATGTCGATTGTTGCATTAACTGACTTTTTAACATTAGTACTTGGTGTAAATTCTGTGACCGTCTTTTTTGTGTAGTCGATTGTGTATACATTAGCTGCTTTAAATGAGCCAACTAATGTCAACGTGTAACTATCAACCGTCAGAACGATTTTAGAGACGTCTGAGCTATTGGTTAAGACAATAGTGTCAAAGCCTTGTGCAAAGCTTAAAGACGTGTCAGAAACGGTTATAGACGTTGTACCAGACGCACTCTTTGTAGCGCCGTACTTGTATGGATCTGACATTGTTATCTCAAACACACCGGTCGTTGATAATTGACCTGCATTATCCAAGTTGTTAGCAGTTACAGTGCCATATCTTGTGTAATTAGGTTCATCTGCAAAATTAAAAGCGACTTCATTGCCTTGTAGATACTTGTTTAAGGTATCGTTTAAGGTATTGAAACCGCTATTTGTTTTAGCTGAAACCATGTACTTCACACTAATTTTGTTTGATTCTATCCGTGATGATAAAAATAAGTCGCCGTCTGCCAAACCAGTAGCCGTGGATAATGACCTTGTGAAGCTTGACCGCCCCTCAACGTTGAGAGTTTGATAGCCCACTAACTCACTATCCAATTTATGACCGTTGAACGTGATAGATTCACTTGGCAATGAAACTGACGAAGTCCCAACAGTCAGGTCTGTAAATTCATATAAGCTCAATGTGTGTCCTCCTTTCTGTTATAGTTGAACACTATTATTTCTTTTTAATAGCGCCGTTTTGCCTTGTTGATTGTTAATGTCATCAACATAAGCAGTGTAACCATGTTTATCAAATCCGATTGTGATATTAGCTGGTTGTGTCTTACTTGTATGATCTAATGTCATCACGCTTGAGTACGAACCACCAATATTATTGTTCAAAGCGTTAATTGGGTCGCCAATGGCATTTGTTGCTAAATTACCAACGCTTGTTGCAGCGTCTAAAATACTTCCAGCCATGCCACTGACGTTTTTCTGTACTGTCTTGAAGTTATCAACCAGTCCAGCGTTCAAACCAGTCATGATTGCGTTACCAGCTGGTATAAGTAACTTACGGTCGTATTGAATAGGCCCCTTATGTCTTGCAATCCAGCCAGCAATACTTCCAACGAAACTTGTCACAGGGCCCCAGCCGGACATCAATCCGCTCAAAAAACTACTAATAATTGAAGAACCGGCGTTCCAAAGACTGATTCCCTGCACTCCGCTCTTGGTTGCATTAGCAACAGAACTACCAGCGCTACTTGCGTTACCAGATTGAGAACAAATACCATCAGCAGCAGACCGACCCAAACTTGCTCCAGCACTGTTAGCCCCACCTTTTTGTCTGCTTATTGCATTCAGTGCACTAACTGCAGATTGACCACCAGCATTATTAAATGCAGCCATTCCGGCTTGAGATGCACTTTTCCCAGATGAATTAAGAATATCAGTCGCCGCAGCCATAGCGTCATACTTTTTTCCGGTAATTCCGGCTATCAAAGACTTAAGAACAACACCTCCGATTGCTTGGAATTTTTTTGAAAACGAAGCAACGACCGCAATCATTCCGGCCATTAATGCTCCTGCTAACTGAAATACATAAGGCGTTATTTCAATTATTGATTCTCCTAACTGCCCGAGCATTGCAGCAAATCCAGCTACTATTCTTGGAGCGTTATCGCTAATTGCAGAAAATACAGATAAAATCATATCTGTAAATTGTGAAACAATAATTGGAATATTAGTCGTTAAAGCTGCCAATACACCGGTTATCATCTGCAGAAACATTGTCAAAACTTTCGGTATGGCATTAGTAACTGATCCAACAATAGCAAGCATACCAGTAGCAAACATAGCAGCCATAATCGGAATATTAGTTAAAACAGTTTTAACCATGACTACTATTCCTAGTCCAATCTGCTTAAATGTTGGAACAATTTTACCGGACACTGATGTCAGTTCAACAAAAGCGTCAATCATCAAAGAAATTCCAGTTGTAGCAGCTCCAATACCAACTCCTATGCCTAATACCGCTGCTCCAAACACACCTATACCAACAGCTCCAGCAGTCAATGCTGGACCGGCTATAGCAAATACAGCAACTAATGCAGACACGGCGACGGTTACGGCAGTTAGTGCAGCAATACCAGACATTCCGGTTTTAGCTAACTTAGTGATAGACAGGACTAATAAAGCAATTCCTCCGGTAGCTAATGCAATTCCTGCTCCCATTTCTAAAATAGCTGTGCCAAGCGCTAACATACTTTTTGCACTAGCTTGTGCACCTTTACCAACCGCTTTGGTTCCTGCGGCAGCTGGAGCGCTTGTCGCTGCTACGGTTGTGTTTCCGGTTGCTATTCCCATAAGCTTTGCTACATAACTAACAATCGATTTACCGACACCTAATATAGCCTTACCGCTCCCTTTAATAACGCTACCAATTCTCCCAGCACTAGTTAAGAATGCGCCAGTAGCTGTTGTAGCAGGTCCTATAACAGGTGCTAAACCTACCATTTGTCGTGTAAAGTCAGCAAATGGACTTTTACTGTTAGCGGCCCAATCTAATGCACCATTTGTCATATCTAGAAAACCACCGGTAACCCCAGCGCTGCCAGCCGCAGCTTTATTACTCAAAGATTCCCAGTTACCACCAACCTGTTCTATCTTAGAACCTAGGTTTTTTTGCATTTCACTGGCCTGTTGTTGCAAAAACTTTGTTGCTGTTTGCGTGCTTGATGACGCTTTATTCATCTGGTCTGTAAATGCACTCCAACTTGTTGTGGCGTTTCCTGTTGTGTCTTTAACAGACTTCATCAATGGCAAAATAGCAGCCATTCCAGATGTTCCAAACATTGTTTTAAGTGCAGCAGCTTTTTCTGATGAAGTCATATTTGACATTGAATCAGATAATTCATTCAAAATAGTTGGTAGAGGTTTCATGTTTCCTTGTGCGTCAGTCATCGAAACGCCCAAATCTTCCATGACAGCCTTACCCATCTTAGATGGTGCTTGCATAAGCAACAAAGCGTGGTTAAGGTCTTGTGACGCCTGTGCCGCACTAAATCCTTTGTTAGTAAGCAATCCAATAGCCGTTGACGTTGTTGCCATGTCAATACCAGCGTTTGAAGCAGTACCGCCAATAGTAGCCAACGCCTGTTGCATGTCTTCAATCGAAGCATTTGACAAGTTAGCAGTTTGTGTCAAAATGGCAGCTGCTCTTTGAGGGCTTTTCAGCGAATCGCCCCAAATGTTCATAGACTGCTGTACAACGCTTGCTGTCGTTTGTAAATCGGCACCAGCGGCCGTGGCGGCTTCTGCAATAGCCGGAAACTCTTTCTTAATTGTGCTAATCGAAGCACCATCACGAGCCATTGCAACCATTGCATCTGCTGCGTCTTTAGCGCTCAAAGGCAATACAGCTCCCATATGGTTGGCTACATCAGCTAATCCTTGAATGTCTTTCGATGTACCACCTGCAATAACAGCCGCTTTGTTCAAGGAAGATTGGAAGTCTCCAAAGCTCTTGACGCTCTTTATTCCAATTGCGGTAACCCCTGCGCCAGCAACAGCCATGAATTTACCAACATTTGCCAACGATTGTGTGGATTTGCTTTCAAAACCAGACGCAGCCTGTGCTGCATCACCAAATGTTGAACTCAAATTCTTATCAACCGCAGATAACACAGCTTGTACTGAATAACTTTCCATTTATTGTCCTCCTTTCCTCTTTTGTTTTAACTCTTGAAGCTTTGCGAAACGCTGTTGAATAAGCGCCTCTTCTTCTCGTTTGCGTGTCAATTCGGAAGTGTAATTACTCTCAAAACTTGCACGTATTTCATCTTCTTGTTCTGCTGTATTGTAGAAATCACTAAACTTTTGATAACGTGGCTTAGGGTGCTTATCGCTCCCTTTTGTAGCTTGCACAGTCTGGTTATACCAAGCGTGTAAAGCTATATCTTCACGTCTCAAAGCCTGTTTAATAGCGTATGCTTCCATAGCTAATTGATAATCAGGCAACGTCATAGTCTCAATTTCATACATTTGATACACAGAAAAGCCTAGACGAGTAAGACTGTTCAATACAATTTCATGATATGTTTGCTCACTAGTTTTGTATTCTCCTATGTCCTCATCATCTAGGCTTGTGCGTTTTTTAAAGCCACCTTAATTGCATTGGCTGCTGACATTTCTTTAGTTACATCATCAAACAGCTTTTCAAGGTCGCCATCATAGTCATCAATAAAGTTATCGACATCATCTTGTGATGGACGGAATGCTTTGTTGGTTGAAGCAGCTGAATAAATAACATCTGCCAATACGGCTGGGTCTGCTGTGTTAAGCGCCGGGATAGACTTTGTAAGTCCCATACCAAATGAAGCACCGTTCACGTCCAGACCTGCCACCTTATCCAATTCACGAACAAACTTCACACCGAACTTCAATTCTACTTCTTTATTGTTGATTTTAACTTGCATGATTTCTCCTTTTATCGTCTCACTTCAATCGTCTCTGTCCTTGTGTTATTTAATCAATGTCCTACGGCTGCTACACTGCAGTTGACGTAACTTGCGCAACGCCATTCACGCCACCGTCAGTCTCTTTAGCCCAAGCTTTACCGCCATTGGTTTCTCTAATACCGGAACCTGCAACTTTATCCAAGCCGCGGAATACATAGTCAACGTCACTTGCCTGTTGGGATGTTAGTGTAGTCCAGCCACGCTTTGGTGTGCCGTCAACAGAGAACGTAACATCACGAGTTGAGTTATCATCAGCATCGTTGTCGTTGCTGTCTTCTGATACATCTGCTTGTACATACCATGAGAAATACTTGCCATCTGCACTCTTGCGGTCTTTGTGTACGATCCAAAATTCCATCTTGTCGCCATCTAGCAAACTGTCATAGAATGCGTCAGCAATCGCTGATGTGTTGTTAATAAACTCGATTTCAAGGTCTGTTGTAACACTTGCTTGTGTATTAACGTTGCCATCTTTTGTCACAGTTGAGTCACTGTCTCGTGATGGGTCAAATGACAATGATGTTTGCCATGGGATAAGGTCGGCTGGTTTTTTTGCAGCGTCACTCAATTTGCGTGCGAACGCTACTGCGTTGACACCTTTTAATGTTGATAATGTCATTAAATAATCTCCTTTAATCTACTGTAAATTCTAGTTGTATGTTAGCGCGCTGATACGTTGTATTTGGCACTGATGTATCAATAGACATCTGCATGCTTTGCTGGTTTGCTTGCCCATAAAACGTGTAGCTGTCTGTTTTAATATATCCAATCGCCAGATTGTAAATGTAATCAGCTATTTCACTAACTTTTTTGCGTTGTTTCTTACTGCCCCATACGTCGATTGTTAAGAACACATGGTCATTGCGTGAATACTTAGTTGTTGCACTGGTTTGTTGTGTGTTACCAATCACCACAATTGGATAATCAACCGGTTCATCTTCAAGTGGTAAATAATCATAGACATTGTAGCCGTCACTCTGTAACAAGTCGTAGTAAGTATCGAACAGTATTTTTTGTGGACTAATCATTTGAGCAACTTCTCCAAATCTGACTTAAATACCGTCTTCTCTTTTCGGAATACTGGATCAAGCAACGGTTCAGCCGCCATGAAACGAGTACCCTTTTCAGTGTAAGGATTATAATCCTTACCCATACCCACAATTCCAGTCAAACCACCGTTTTTAAATTGAACGCCAATGCTTTTCTTGGTTTCGCCAGTTGATATTTTTTTGCCCTTCAATTTACCGGTCTTGTAAACCTTTGTATAAGTTGTTGGCGCTTTTTCCATTGCCGATTGTTGCGCTCTGGTTGTATGCTTTTTAACGACTTTTGAAACTTCCGTCAAGTCTGCTCTTTCAACTAACGCCTTTTGTAGTTCTTTCAAACCATTAAAATGATAGTTTACTTGTTTCGGTTCTTTACTCATTCATCTCACCTACAATCAGCGTGTTATTCTTCAATGGTTTCCTCGTTGTAATAGGCTTATACTTCTGTGCTAAGCCGTTTACAGTGAGGTACGCCCATTTATAGTCAACGTCATTTACAAGCCGTATAACAAGGTTCTTGGTGGTGATGTCGCCGAAGTCTTGTACGCTGGTTTCTGTGCCTGTTTCAGTAACATTAGCTATTGCCTCACCAACTAATTCAGGACCGCCTACATAATCACCAACCTTTGGGTCATAGTGTTCTTTAACGTTTGAATAAAACTGAATATTGTCTGGAAATCTCATGCCACCACCTACAAAAACAAAAAACGACCTGAATTGTTATCTTTCACGCCGTTTTCATCTTTCCAAGCATCAATATCGTTTGCAAATTCATCGAAATCATTTGCGCTAAATGTAATGCTTTGTCCCTCTTGGGTATATGAACTCATACCCTCGTTAGCAAGCCGATTGTAGCGCTTTACAGACACTTCAAGTGCGATATAGTCTAAGACATCAGGGATAGGGACACTATCCTTTAAACCTAATTTAAATGACAATGCTTGCGTTGTGTTTTTGATAATAAGATTGAGAATATCATCACGCTTATTATCTTTGATTTGTAGCATAGTTTTTAAATCGCTAAGTTCCAAATCATCACCTCCTTAATAGCCGCCCCTTGCTTATTTGCACCAACTTTAATTGTTGCTGTCTTTTGACTTAATGTAATACCATTAGCCTCAGCCTTTTGCTACAACAACCTTTGTTGGGTCGTACAAGTAAGCTGTGTAATGTTCATCGGCAGTCAACACAGTAGTCTTGTTGATGGCGTTGCGTTGGTTTTCCACTTCTGCCGCGCGCTTCAAAACCAATTTCAAAGCTGGAACACTTGGGTTTACCTTAATGTAGATAGCTTGTCCTGCTGTAACCTTGTTAGATTCGATGATTTGCACGCCAAGCACTGCAAACTTAGTGCCATTTACCAAAGCATTTTGTGAAACGTCTGAACCTGTACCCTCTGCACGTGCTGCCTTGCGCAATGCTGCTGCATCTGCTGGGTTAAACAAAGCTACAACAGGTGAATCGTCTTGATCGCTATTTTTTGCAAATAGTGTCAACGCTAATTGAACACCGTCTGATGTTGCAAAAAACTTAACTGTTTGTGAAGCTGTCAATGCAGCAGCCAAGATGTCATTATCAACCTTGTTAGCGATTGCCAAGCCTAATTGTTTTGTAGATTCGCCAACAGGGTCACCATATCCAGACAATACTGCTTCATCTGTAATTTCTGTACCTTTGGCAGCTTTCTTGATCTTAACGCTCGTAGTCGTTGTACCAAGCTTATCCAATGGAATTGCTTCACCTTCTGCAACGTCTTTTGCGTCACCAATGTAAGTGAATGCTGGGAACTTCAATGTGTCACCTGAACGTCCTTGCAGTGTTGAGTCAACACTTGCCAACGGTGTGAATCGCATTGCGTTCTTAAATTCGTATGACACGATTGGTGCCAATACTTCTGGATTTACCAAATCTGCTATTTTTGTTAATGTAGACATTTATTTATTCTCCTGTAATCTGTTTAAATTGTTCTGGGTTGCTCTTCGCAAAAGCAACACGTTCTGCTGCGGTCATAGCGTTAAATTCCACCTTGCCAATATCACCATTGATTTTTGTTGCGTCATTCTTTGGTGGGTCTTGACGTAGACGGTCTTTAACACCATCGTTGATACCTTGTTGAATTGCTTGTTGTAAGCTGTCAACAACGGTTGAGATTTCATCAGCATTGCCAAGCTTAACCAACGATTCAGCTAAATCAGTAGGCAATTCACGCTCTTTCAACAGGCTTGATACGTTGACAGTTAATTCACGCTGGTTTAATTCTTTTTCACGTGCTTCAAGTTCTGCAAGGCGTTGCTTTGCCTCTTCTTCCGCCTTTTCTTTAGCGGACATTGTAGCCAACTTCTCACCCTCTGTCTTGCCTTGTTGAATTGCTTCAGCCAACTGTTTTTCAAAGTCAGCCTTTTGTTTTTCCAAGACTTTTGCAGTGTGCTTATCCATCAAACTGTCAAGTTCACTCTGCGTTAATGTCTTAGTCTCTTCTGGTTCCGGTTGTTTTGGTTCAAGTGGCTCTTTTGGTTCTGGTTCTGTCATGATAATTTCTCCTTTGTATTAGTCCATACACGTTGATTAGCGCTTATATTGCCCCATGCACGATTAAACCCACACACGACACGCTAACAACCCATACACGCTATTTAACAGCCTTTTAATGTCATGCTTAGGACAAAATAAAAACACCAACTTTCGTCAGTGTTCAAGTTATTCATATTAAATTAATTCAAATTTATAACCACCATAATGCCAATTATGCTTGATACCTTGGCTCACCACACCATTAGAAAGTTTTAAAGCTCTCTCTGCCGCCCTCATGCTATTGAATTTAGTAATGGAACCCGTTTTTAAGCTTGTCACTTTTACTAATTTCCTAACGGTTTTTCCTTTACCGACTGGCTTAATTATTATCTTAGAGTCTTTTTTATTATTGCTTATTTTAAGTTTGGTGGCTCGGCGATTATTTTCTTCTGTGGATACCCATTCAAGGTTTATGGCTCTGTTATCATCGCGAACACTATTTATGTGGTCAATCACTGGAAAACTATTACTGTTACGTATAAAAGCTTGAGCAACCAACCTGTGAACATAATGTAGTTTTCCTTTGTTGTGTTTATACAAGTTAACTATTAAATATCCGCGGCCATTGTCGTGAGATGATAGAATCTTACCAGCCCTAAACATATCCACGCTATCTATTCTGTGAGAAATACGATCAACGCTTCTGACTCTACCAAGATTGCTGACCTCATAGTCATCTTCATAGCCTTGAATTTTTCGCCATTCTTCTTTATAATTATCCATGTAATCAATTCCTTTCTAATTGGTTGCCATAGTCCGCACTGTTACAGCAGTGGCGGGCTTTTAATATGGTTTAATTATACTACATCTTATGATTTTTTACTTAAAAACTATTCATAGTAGGCGGCGAGACTGCATTTACATAAGGGGTGCATTGGGTAATTTGGTTCATGATCTATTTTGTAGATGCCTTCACCTCGTAAACCACCCTCTGAAGCAGCGACACAATAGCGACACGCACCAGATTCAGCCATCCACTTGACATACTCAATATCATTTTCACGGTAGCTGTCTTTCTGTGCTTGTCCTATCACTCGTGTAAACTCTGTTCGTGCTAGTCGTTCGGTGATATACCTAGCGTTATCTTTGTATTGACCGTTTAACAAACTTCGCAAACGTCTTGCAATCACATTAGAGTTCTGTCCTTGAATGATATTGTTAGTCAGTAACACGTCTAATTCAGCCTTTAAACTGTCTGTGTTCTGCCATATTCTTTGACTAAAGTTAGCACCCTCAACTTGTGCAGCCACTATCTTAAATAGCTTAGTGTGTGACATTGGTACGACTGTTGAAGCTAGAATCCCAGCCTGACGTGCCTTTTCGGCGACATACTTGTCTGATAATTCTTGTTGTAGGTCAACATCAGTATCAACACCAGCTTTAACCAGCGATAGTGCAACCTGTGACTTGAGATATTCCAGTCTATTGATACGCATTGTAGCGTTATAGATTTTCATTCGTCTGTTCACTTCGGCTGTAAAGTCCGTTTTAGAGGCGTTTCTGCCTAACTTATCACGCAATTTGTTAGCGTATGCTACTAACTCTTTGGCTTCACGTTCATAAGCTGCAATGTCAGCAGTTTCAACAATGCTACGTTCAAAGCCACGTAATTCAAGTCTTGCATATTCGGCTTCAATCTTACGTGTAATATCATCAATGGCTAAATCATACCGTCTGACAATATCATCAGTATTGGTCGCCTTATTCATGTACGTTTGCTCTTGCTTTAGGCGCTTTTCCCAATATTTATTAGTTTGTTTCGGTCTCATCTGTTGCCTCGTTTGCTAATTCTTCATCAGTCAAAGCACCATTATTTTTTCGTGATTGATAAGTCATATCAGCCTGCTCTTGCGCTAACAAATCAGTAATTTCACTAGGGTCAGTCACGTTTGGTAGAAACTGATACAGATACTCTTGTGGCACTCTAGCGCCTGCACTAACTACTTGTGCAATGGTTGCAACGTCATCAACCTGCATGTTATCTGTAAACACAAAGCTAATCTCATTAGGATCTACACTCATACCACTTGCCGATAGATTTTCTAGTGCTTTGATGATGTTATAGCGTTGGTACAAACCAACTTCAAAAGCCTTGCGTTTGGTACTTGCTAATTCAATCGTTCCCAATACTTTATACTTCATGGCAACACCACTGGCATTACCTGCAAAGTTTTCGTCTGTTAAATCAGGTGTGTGTGAGAACTTATGAATATCATGTGCAAGCCTATCCTTGTATGCTTCTGTACCAGTTACGTCATATTCTTTGTGGATATAGCCTGCATCAACGTTCGTCTGTTGTCCTGTCATTGATACGCCCGACTTTAACAGCAACATGTTAGCCGACTTCATGGACTTCAACATTTCCATCTTGTCTTTCGCTAACTGCATTGCTGCACTCTCGTCTGTTGGGTCAATGCCGCTCATCATGCTTGAACCTTGCAACAATGTATCAATATCACCCTTGATGACAAGCATGGCGTCATTCAAATCAGTCATGTAGTTGGCTGTGTCTGATTGTGCTGCGTCATATAAATCAATTAGTGGGATAACGTTTTCAAAGTCACCAATTCTAAACTTATTGTTCTTATACTCAATCATTGGGAACACGTACAGTTCACTTGCTTCATCTTGTACAGGTGTGCCATTAATTGAGGTTGGCTGATAGCTCGTGTATTCTGTGGCAGTCCATGTCTCAACACGATACTCGTTTGAGATAACATCATCATCAATGGTATCAATCAAGTGATAGCGCACCGCCATAATTGGTTGCGGCTCAACATCTAGTGAGTAGATGATAAACGTTTCTAGTGGGCTTAGTGCCACACTATGTTCAATGTCATCATGTCCTCGGTACACATACTCATAGGCACGTCCAAAACGTGTCATATCTAAGAATAGATCGCTATTAATCTCATCAAAGTTGTTGATGTCTTCAACTGTATCAAGTCTCATGTCATCATCATGCTTAACAGAAATTGCATTACCAACGCTAAATGAGGTTTGAAAGTCAGCAATGTATTTACCAAATGAGTGTACAGCTCTGTGGTCTGCCTTGTCTTCATCAACACGGCGGCTCTCTTGTTCTAAAATACCAACATTCAAACCTTTGTAATACTCGTCTAACCTTTCAAGTCGTGGTCTCTGATACTGATTATGATGTTTAACAAACTGCATAACACGTTGTGGCGTCAGATTATCCAAGCTGTCTTGATAGATTAAATTAGCTTTTTGATTATCACTAAAAATCTTTTGCATTGTAACTCCTTTATAGTCCTAAATTCTTGACGGCTTGTGTACGCTCTTGATAGCTCATGTAATGACCGGAAGTCCGGAACATGAACGGCTCAAGGGCATAGCGGATGGCGTCAACCCCGTGATTGTTTTCATCTTTTGGTTTGTTCAACCAGTTACCCAGCTTGTCTTTGTCATACACATAAGTGTTCATCTCACTTAATAGTCCTTTAACTCTTGGGTGGATAACATAGTGATAACTCTGCATGTACTGCACGCCTTGAATCACACTGTCCTTACCCTTACCGGCCGTGCGTAAATTAGGTACACCGTAAACACTGGCTAATTCAGTTGTTAGACGCTGCTCTGCGCTATCTGCTGTGATTGGCAAGCCATAAGCCTTGTGTTGTGCTAACGCCTGCGCAATCGCCTGTGTAAGCATTCCTTGTTGATAGAACTCATCATAGACATACACAACTCTGTTTGTTTGGTCTATTGCCATGAACTCACCAGCGGTTGGATCGTGCTTAAATCCAAAGTCTAGTCCAATTGACTTAGGCAACTTAGCAATCTCTTCCATAGTGAAGTCTCGTTGTTCAAACAAACCATCAAACACAAGTCCCTCTGATATACCCCAGTCACCAAACACAGCAACTTTTGCACGATTAGGGTTGCGCACCACCATTTCTTTCATAGCTTCGATAAAGTCATCGTTCAAATGGTGGTTATTTTTGTAAGTTGTGGTGAAAGATAAGACGTGATTACGTCTTGTCTCAGCATCAAAGAACTCACGCTTTAACCAATGTCTGTCACTCCATGGGTTAAATGTAACAACATGCTGATAAAAGCCACCAATAGGCAACTCACCACGCATAGATTCAATCACAGTCTGGAATGAATCATCACTTTTTAACTCATAGGCTTCTTCCCACCAACTACGGCATATCTTTCCAACGGTTGTTGTAATTGATGTGATTTTCAAAGGGTCGTCCATTGAACGAAAGAACACCTTTTGTTGTGTCGGCTTGTAAGTTATTTCAAGCGGGCTAACGGTGAATTTGAAGTAATCATCTAGTCCCATGTAGTGAACAGCCCACTTAATGATGGCAAACGTACTATCTTTCTGTGTATTCTGGAATTGTCTTACAACTAACCAATTAACATACGGATAGCGCAATATATCAATCACAACCTTGAATGCGGTGGCTACTGACTTACCACTAGCACGCGCACCTTTCAATGCAATGTATTGCTGCTTTGATGTGTACAGCTTGTAATAAGCCTTATCAACCATTTCAGGAACATCAATCACTAAATCATTCGCCATTGTTGTCCTCCTGCTCTGGTAACACGATATTCACATTGACACTGCTATTTTGTTCACCGTACGCCATGCGCTTAGCTTGTATCTGTGCCACATCAGCTTGAGCGCTCAACTTGCGTATCTGTTGCTCAATGAGTTTGTCATTGTTTGGATAACGTTTAAGTATCTCTTTTAAGGCACTAATTCTTGTCTTTAAATCTGCTTCTTTCTCGACTTTCTCAACACTCACAGGAGTTGCCACAACGACCGTTTCTTTCTCTTCACCTCTAGCTATACTAGTAAGCAGTTCAACGGCTTCTGTGTAGCTCATAACGCGTTTTGACGCTATTTCAGCCATGCGCTCTTCTATGTATGCTTTAACCATAGGTTTTGATAGGTTTTCAGCACCTATAACCTGCGCTGTTTTCTTACTATAACCAGCTTCAATCGCTGACTGCGTTGCGTTTCCAGTCTTGATATACTCATCAGCAAACTTATTCTGCTTTGGCGTTAATTTCATGTCATTGTGTCACCTCCTTTCAAAACTGGTACAAAATAAAAAAGCCGTCAGGATTTTAAGTTAAATTATTCATATCATTCTCCTAAACGTGCCACTCGGCAACTAACTTGTCGCTATCGTATTCAAGTGCATATAGTTCTTTCTTGGATAACGTCCAACCGTTCATAATCTCGTACTTATCATTGGGCTTAACTGTTCCAAGTTGTCGGCTAATCACACCACCCTCATCAACTATCTTTTCCTTGTGGAAGTGACCTTTATGGATTTCACGACTGTGGGATAACGACCAGACACCACCAAACTCATTAGCCATTAACATAGGCAAGTTCTTAGGTGCTAAGTCACCATGAGCTATCATAATGCCCACGTTATCTAATAAATAAGCATCACGATATTTGATATTGTTTTTGATCACAACTTGTGGATATTTAGCTTTCAAATATTCCATGAAAACGTACTCCATATTGCCTGAATGATTTCCTGCCATTTGTTTAATGTAAACAGATGTGCTGTTATTAAAACAAGCTGGTACCAAAATATCAAAGAACTGTTTAGCATCTTCAATGGCTTGTACCATATCAACTTCATCTAACATAGTTCCTCGCATAGTTTGTGATGACCACATTTGACTAGAATGAAACAAATCACCTAGCTGTTCTATAACGATTGTTTTGTATCCTTTGTTTAAGATACCTAACAGCTTATCTAAGTGACTTTTAACATCTTCTAGTGTTGTTATACCAAAATGCATATCAGGAAGCGGTACGACTAAATTATGAGCATTGTGTGATGTTTGTTTTACTTTATATGGGATAATATCCTTTTTAAACAACTTAGCAATATCTTGTGGCGTTAATTTATCATCTGACTTAGGCTTAACCGTAATCTTAGACTGGTACAAATCAATCAAGCCGTTCTCTTGGCTATTCTGCTGCCAGAAGTTATTGCGTGCTGATACGATATCCCAATCATTAGGATTAAAGCCATGCGCTCTCAATACGAACTCTGGGTCTTTAGCCTGCTCGGAAGTCATTTGCATTGTCGTAGATGATGTTGTGCTGCCGTCCTTGTTGATGACGATTTCAGTGCCACGCTTTACATCTTTGACTTTATTATTGGGTTGTTGATTAGGTGTGGTTCTGACACGTCCATTGGTTGAACCTGTGCTAAGATATTGCGATACCGTTCGCCTACTAAAGTTTTCACCAAATTCATCAAACAGTCGTTGTGCTATCTTTCTAGATGACAAACCTTGCTTACCTAGTTCGATAACTCTATTCTTATGTTCATCAGTCCATTTTGTGTAGCCCATTATCGCCACTTCCTATCATCATAAAAGGCATCTTTGCGCTTGTCTGTATTCGACTTGCGTTTAGATGCCTTCTTGTGTTTCTTGTTATATTTTTGTTGTTTGTCTAGCCTGCGGTAGATGTTTAACTCATCATCACTGGCGACAAGCCCATACTCGCCATCTATTTTCATAATTTAACCATAAACAACTTTTCTGTTCTTTTTCCAGAATTACCACCTGAAAAAGCACTTCTCGCGGTTTTAAATTCATAAACACATTCAAATCTATCGTCTGAAACTTCATAGCTGGATAACAATACAGTGTTATTTTTTGACATTTCATAAGCCCAATCGTAGAACTCTTGATAATCAATTTTCGACTTGTATGAACCGGTTTCTGTATTTTCGTATGGTGGGTCTAAATATAAAATACTATTTTTAACGTTTGAGAAATATTTATAGTCTTTGTTTATTGTTTTTGCTAATCGTTGTAATTGCTGTAATCGTTCTAATTGTTCTAATTGCTGTAATCGTTCTAATTGTTCTAACACTCTATTTTTTTCCTGTTTATCAACGAATCCTAGTTCCTCTTCGTAAAGATTAACAGCTCTTTGATACGTTGTGGTTTTTTTATAACCGACTAATACATCTTCTGTTTCTAAAATTTCAACGGCTAGATTATACTTTATATCGCTTAGCTTTTTACTGTATAAATAGTCTTTTCGATTATTGCCAAAACTATTGACTAACAACTTTAATTCGTCATCAACCGTTTTAATTTCTTTTTCTCTAATTTCAATAAACTCATCACGACTAACAATTAGCGTTTTTATCCATTCTCTGTCTTGAATTAAAACACGGTTAAACATATCAGTAATTGTTTTATCTAAGTCATTATAAACAACATCAATGCCGTTAATCATCAGTTCCGCAGTAATTGCACCACCACCACCAAACACATCATAAACTGTCTTATCCGCTCCAAAATTCTGCTTGATTATTTCTACAATCTTTTTGCTAATTTTCTTCTTGCTACCAACATAAGGAAGTCCAACAGCTTTGCCCTTACGTATTTTCTTTTCATCAAGTGTTAAGTTCATAATTTTCTCCAATAAAAAAGCACCCGTTAAGGTGCGTGTATATCACATATGTAAAACAGGTCGAAATCGACCTGTTTAGTTTTAAGCCAATTTAAACGTTGATGTATCAGTGTTTAACTATTTGCAACCATCATTTTTGATGGTCTCAATTATGTACGCAATCACATGAGAACCGTCAAAGAACTTAATGCGATTGTTTGCTATGTAGTAACCCCATCGATACCATCTCCGAAGCCAGTAGATTTATATACTGTTGTTTGTTTGCCAAAGCCGCTAAATGCAAACCAACTCGTCAGTCGTTTTTATTGAAATTAATCAATCTGGTTCTATCTTTTTACGGATTATACCGCAGCTCTTTATGTACGCAATCGCAGGCAAGCGACTGCTATTAAGTTGTGCGGACGTACCGCAATGTGAATGTCGGGGCTTGCACCCGAATAAGGCTGTCTCATTCACCCACAGAAATCACCTAACTAGTATAAAGCAACGAGCTGCAATCTTTTTACACGAGTTACCGTGATTGAAAGAGACATTATGTCGCTATGGTGGTAACTGAATCATAGTATGCTTTTTAACAAAAATAGTTAGGATAAGCAAATAACCGCTTGTGCTTTTATTTAGGATAAACACTAACCAATTGACAGGGTAAGGATTTGCACCTTACATGATATTGATTCTAGCTAACTATCCAGACCCCGGACAGTACAATATCTTATAGTCTAGCGTCTACCTATTCCGCCACCTGCCATAATGATAGATATTCCAACCTATCGTATTTTCACATACACAGTGGCTTTTTCCGAAGCGTGTGTAATTTACGACCGTTCGGTGTAACGGTCTTGGCTAGTCATTTGGAACTAATCTATAAGTACAGCTTATATTTAACGACTAATGACTAACCATACATTTGCTTTTAATGGATTAGCAATAACCAGATTGTCAGGCGTCACAATCGAGACATACGCTAGTTTTTAATCGGATATCTAGCAACCTTTGTAATTATCTGATACTAACAATATAACCCTATATTTATGCATAAAACTGCATAAAAACCGCAGTATTATAGGACTGCTCCTAATATGTGTTTGACTTCTGTACGCCAAGCAATTGCTGTTCTTTCGGATATGTGAAACTGCTGCGCTACCTTTACCCATGTGACAGACTTGCTTGCATAATAATACGCAACTACTTTCTGCTTGTCAGGCTCAAACGTGGCTATCCAACGCTCAACATCTTCCTTTTGCTTTTTAAGACTGTTAAGGCATCTGTCTTCATCAATCCGTATCAACATATCATCAGCTGGACGTGTGTGTTTATTCTGCGCACGACCGCCACCGATATTCTCATCAACTTCTTGACTGTCATACCTTATCGTTTCTTCACGCTGTTTAATTCTTAATTTGAGACGACCAGAGAAGTAGTCTCTCAAAATACTATCAACTCTATCCGCCATGTCGCCCTTTCTAATTAACTGGTATTGCCCTTCCAAATTTAAACAGCTTCAACTGTTGTGGTGTCTCTTTACTCAATTTATTCATGACTGCTTGTGCGTCAATTTGATTACCATAAGCAGCACCTGATGTTTCCCACTCGTCATTATCTGTCTTGCGGAAACCCACGATGTATACTTGTTTTTCTATTACTTTCATTTATCTATGGCTTGCTCCTTTAACTATTCGTCAACTATCTTGATTGTTTCTGGGTGTAACCATGCTAACATCAATTTATCCTCATCAATCATATATCCGTTATCAATACGCATTTTTCTAAATGTTTTTTCAACTTTTTCAAAGTACATATTGTGTTCGTAGTTACCTTCAATTGCATTTATAAATTGGGTAAATGTCCAATTCTTTTTAAAGTCTACAAGAACATTTTTTTCTTCTTCGGTCATTTCCTACCTCCATAATATTTAAATAAAATATAAGTAACTGCGACCATTGCTGACACTAACATGCCAAGCTCAATCGCATGCTGTAAATTGTGTCCTATTTCAATCATTGCTGACCTCCAAAATTTTAACCGGAACAATAACCAATCTTTCAATAGTCACATCTTTTTCTATAACAATCTTATAGAGGTCGTGTCCATTCATCACTCTGCCACCATATAATTCAGCCGCACCTTTTTCGTTATATTCCATAATGTAAAACGCTGGCAATATTAGATCCACTTTAAACATCTGCGACTTCTTGTATCCCATATCATTGAAAAGTTCATCAAGTTCTGATTGCTTTTCGAAATTACGCAATCGTTGCTTTAGGATATTTATATCCATATCGCTCCGATAGATACTGTCCATGAGGTTTTGATATACTTGTTTTTTTATCCACATCACTCGTCCTCCACCGGTAACTGCACCGCTTCTGTTAGTGGGTTAGTCAAAAGTTCAGCTTCTTCTTTGGTGTCAAATTGTTGAGCATCATCTTTGAATGCGGTTGTTTCATAATATTCAATGCTATAAATATTGCCTTGTGTTAAATAAAGATAACCACTTTCAAAAATTCCCTGATCCATATCTGGTTGATATTGTTGCTTACTTCTCACAAACCACTTCATTTCAGGAACAATCTCAATCGTTTCTTCTGGGTTGTCTGCGTCATAATCGGCCCATAATATAATCAGCTCTAAGTCTTTACCTGTTTTATTTAAACGTAATTTTAAATTAGTGAACCTTTTACTTTCGTTATTTTGAACCGTGTTAATAATTCTTATAACAGTTGATACGCGAAGCAGATTATATAATAATTTAAATTCATCAAATTCAACTTGTGTCATCTTCACACGTGGGTGTAACTGCTCTTTAAAATACAATCCTCTTGGATTATTTGGATTTTTAGGCAATTCTAATGACGTAAAATCATTACCTACAAAATCCGACAACATATATGCTACTGGTTCAGTCATCACTTATCTCCTCCGTGTAAAAACTCATGAATATCATTGCCGATGTCATCAGGACTGATACGGTCGGTGTCGTTCAATAAATCCTCGTTCTCATGTACATTACCAATGACTTCCCAATCGCTTGCTTCAATGTCTGAAACGGGATTAAATTTACCATCATAGAACTCAACTACATATATGTTCGCTCCAAATGTTTTTACAATATCATTTTCATAAATTTCAACACCGTTTTTGTCTTTGAGACCTGTGTATTGTTCAACAATTAGTTCATAGTTATCTAAAATGTTTTGAAAACTATCACCGATGTCTGCGTCATGAACATTTTGAATATTGTAATAATAACGTTCTGTAATGGTATTCCATGCTCTAAACTTAATCTCTCGCATAACTATTCGCTCCGTTCTTAAAATCCGTACACAAACTTGAATTTTCTATTCAACTTATCAAAGTAATCTTTAGGAGTTTCCCAAGACATGCTATCGGAACTAAACAATACTTTATCAACCATCATTCGCTCCCAATCCCACGCTCTGTAAGCTAACTATCTTCACCTCATCACACTTTCCACAACTTGCCCATTGCTGATACGATAACCAGCAGAATAGGCAATCTTTTTAATCGTGTTCACGCTGATCATAAAATACTGTGCAAGTACGTCAATTTCAGTAATGTTACTTCTGACCAATGCCTTTAATCTGCGCTTGCGTTCTGATGTACGTTTCCGTTCGGATTGCGCGCGTGTATCAAAACAATTTGTAAACGCCCCTGAAACTGCTGCTTGCTTATTGATACGTTTAATTGACTGTCTTTTATATTCTTCGATTGTCATATTATTACTCTCCCACTCTTTATTTCGTAGCCAGTTGCTTTGGCATACCCATAGACAGCCGTAGTGGAACAACCTATTTTATCGGCGATTAATTGAACGTTATTTTCACCTTGTTCAACCAACGCAATAAATTGACCATTGCGCTGTTTTTTTATCTCCGATGGTGGAACAGGCTTACTTACTACCCCTTTGCTGGCTAACACTCTTCTTTTAGCGTATATCTGTGGTATCGTCTTACCTAATTTCGCAGATATTTCATCAATTCCATAACCGTCACTTAACATAGTTATTAAAGCTTGGGTTTTGTTTTCACTCCAAAAACGGTCGCTTTCCTCCCCTCCTGCTGTTTCAGGTTTTACCTGTTTTTGCATCCATGTGCAAGCTTCATCGAATCCTCGTTGCCTTTCCACGACACAAAATTCTGTCGCATAGTTTGTCATTTTATTCACCTACCAACATTGCTTTTCTTGCCACCTGTTGCGATAATTTCTGTCTTCACATGATGTGTCTTTTGAAATTCATATAAATATTTCTTAGCTTCACGCTCTGTATCAAAAGCTCTCCAGAAATCATCATTCACATAAATGCTGTAATATGTTTTCATTGCTATATTTCCTCAATCTCAATTCTTAGATACGGCTTAGGCGTGAATATCTTTCTCGCTCTGCCGTCCACGATAAATCTGTCATCAACTATGATTAGCTTGTTTAGCCTGTCTTGCGTTGACTTGGTCAAGTTGTCCCAATCGCCTTTGTTTTGCTCTGTCGGGTAAATCTCATGGCTCAAAGCACGCTGTATCTTTTTCTTGCTCCATGACTTAGTTGGTGCAAAACCAAAGATGTAGTCAACCTTGATTGGAACTTCACCGTAACTTTCAAATTCCTTATCCTTGATAAGTTCGGCACGTAGTCGATACTCAAGCTCTTGAATATAGGCTTTTTCTCTAGCACCCTTAAACACTTGACGTGTCTTTGGATTAAACCGCGACTGGTTGTGTGGCGCTGGGTCTCCTGACAATTCACTTTCAAAAATAAATTTTGTCATGCTTTTCTTCGACCGTGAGCGATACTTAACTTTGCGCTGTTGAAACGTCCTCTGTCTTCTTGACGTATCAACTCTTCGTGCATTTGAAACCGCTCTTTTGCTGTATTTTTAACCAAAACACCAGTCTTGAACATCTTGTTATAAAACGTCGATAGTTTTCTAGTTGATAAATCAAAATAGTTAGCCACCTCGGTCTGTGTATAGCCCAACCGATACATCTCAACAATATCTGCCTGTACACCTTTAGGAAGCTGTTCAATCGCTGGCAGCCTGCGACCTGTTGAATCATACTCAACATTTCCGTCATTGTATGTGCTTTTAGACATTTCTTTTCTGAACCAAGAAATCGCCTCGTCAGACATATAGCCATACTGTCTTTCTCGTGCTACCAAACCTGCCACTAAATCCATATTGTTTCCTTTCTGCTCATTTGCTCTTATTCGTACCAAAACGCCTGTTTGTGCTGTACAAACATCAGTTTGGCATAATTACACTAAAACTACTTTTAATCGCTTAAATCACTTTATATTCAGTCCGTGTGCCAATGCTATTTTTTCGTCAATCTTGAGGCCGTTCAGGTGGTACTTGTTCATAAATGACTGAATGCCTATCTTATGTTGCTCTTGATGATGTTCACGGCACAGGCTCATTGCTCGCAATCCTAAATGGTTTATCTTCTGACGATTACCACCATGTGCACCCACACTATCAACGTGTGCCAAATCGGCGTGAGACTTACCGCAAATTACACAGCGCTTGTCTAGCAAACATCTGTACTCCCACCGTGCAATTTCCTGCGGCTCTAACTCGTTCAACGGCTTCACACTCAAACTAATGTCATGTATCGCTGCATAATCTAGTAACATGTTGATGAACTGGTTTGTATCTGTCTTAGTACCTTTGCCATTGCTTAGGCTAAAGTCACCAAAATCTAAACCATTGTAGTATTCGTATGCTGCGTAGAAATGCCGCCTAAGTGTTTCAACTTCTTGCACCCAGTAACCACCTTTTTGAGATAGCCAGATGTCGTGTAACAATGCAAACGCAAACTTTCGCTGTTGCGCTGACACACCGTTTTCATCACTCGCTATCAATGACACCACCTGTTGCTGTCCGCTGGCGTGATACTTCTCTAGCGTGTGAATATCTTCGATGCTCAACTGCAACGTGATTAAACCTTTGTTTGGTTCAACCTTATTCAGTTTTGCGAATAGCTCTGTCACTGAGTTTCGCTTCCTTTCTCATCTCTTGCAATACCGCAATCGCTTCTGGTGTACTCTGCCAAACTTCTAAAATTGATACGTAATTAGCACTAGCGCATTTAACCATTTTTGTGAGTGATCCATTTTCTTTTAATCGTCTGCCTAGCTCTTCAAAATTAACCGCTGGGAATGATTGACTGTTACTAGATGTCGGTATTCCCATTGCCTTTAATCTGATTGCTAGGAGTACAAAATCTAAAGGTCCTTTGCCACGTCCGTCAGCCATTCTGGTAACTCCCTTTCTGGCTCCTCAACTGGTTCTGAAACACTCGCTAACTGTGGCTCAATAATCTGTTTCTTGTTACCATAGCCACGCTGCACATCAGGTGTAAAGTCGTACTCATCTTCCCAACCTTTTTGATGAAACCATGTTGAACCGTTCTTGATATACTGCTTTGGTGTCCCCTTGATTTTGATTTGTTTCAAATACTCTTCCAGCTTTGACTTAATCAATTCAGGACTAACACCAGCTTTTAACGCTTTATTGAAATCTTTCATCGCATTTGTCTTGCCAGACTTTTTTGGATAAATTTTCCAGATAGATTCAAATTCATCATTAGTGACAGCCCCCTTTGGGGGTTTGGGGGTATTATCTATATCCTTACCTAACCTATCCTTACCTAACCTAACCTGCGTATCCATGTTGGATACATCTTGTATACGTTTTGTATACGTATTATTTTCTTCAACAACTAATTGGCTTTTTTCGTTGATATACTGGGTTTTATGATACCGGTCACCTTGAATATAATTGTGAACACGCCAGTCTTTTATCACGACAACACCATTGTCGAAAGGTAGTAAAAATTGTTTCGCAATTAACAACTTTCTATCGTCATCACTCGACCCGATCATTCGTTGAATTGTTTTGGTATTGTCGATAAAACCATCATCATCTGCGTGCATATTCAAATGGAAATACAACGCTTGTGTAGATAACGGCATATCCAGAAATATATCTGTATCTGTCACTTTTTTACTAAACATTCTTCGTTGTGCCATGTGTTACCTCTTAGAAAGGCAAATCATCATCTGAAATGTCCAGTTCGTTTGGCTTATTGCCTTGATTTGCGAATGGATCAGGTGCTTGTGTCTTCGGTGCTGATTGCTGACTGTCACTCTTCTTTTCCAACAAACTGAAATTATCAGCTACAACCTCTGTGACATAAACACGCTTACCGTTTCCGTCTTCATAGTTGCGTGTTTGCAACCGTCCCTCGATAGCTACCAGTGAACCTTTGTGTGTGAAGTTAGCGAAGTTTTCGGCTGCTTTACGCCAGATAACGCCGTTGATAAAGTCCGTTTCACGTTCGCCACTAGCATTCGTAAATTGACGATTAACGGCTAAACTAAATGTCCCAACTGCCACACCTGATTGTGTGTATCTAACTTCAACGTCTTTGGTCAATCGACCAATAAGCACTACTCTGTTAATCATTTGTTTTCTCCTCTAACTGATTCATCTTTAATTTATATGCGTCTAAAATTGCGTGACCTTGACCGTACTGCTTAGCTTCCTTTGCTATCTGTAACACTTGTTCTTTTGAAATTGCATTCATAATTTCAGAATTAAAATATCGTGACTTGACTTCCTCTTTCTTTTTGAAAGCTTGTTGTTCGAGTTCTAATTCATCAACATCAATATCAGCAATTCCAAACAGTCCCTGTAATGCGTACTTGCGTGAGTAACTGCTAACAGCTCCAGTCCACTGTGGCTCGCTCATTTGCTTTCTCTCGCCTTTTTGAGTGTTTAACACTGGAACATCTGCCAACTCCGCAAACGCACGGCTGCTACGCTTATCTGTGCCGTCTGTTACCTCTGCAATGGATTGGATAAAGATACGATTTGCAACCGTCACAATCTCATCATTCAAAGCAATTTCCCAACCACTGTCTAACGTCTTGAACGTTTGCAAAATCTGTTCTGCACTACGATATGTGTACTTAACTTGTTGACCTGCTTGTTTCTTCAAATTCATGTGGTTTTGAAGTTCAACGAATGTCATTTTATTACTCATACTTCACCCTCTTCTGCGTGTCATAGACCACAACTTTGTCTAGATCATCTTGAATTTTTTCGCCAAATAAATCTTTAAGTTGTTTTGGAGATTTTACTTCCACTGCGGCCCATCCATAGTTATTAACGAAGTCTTTTTTATTTTTATCGTTATCCTTATCGATTGACACTTTTTTGCTTTCACCGTAAGTGATGTGTTTGAACTGTGAGCCACTATCTAACCGCTCTTTCAGTTCTTTATCCACTTTAGAAATACCATTTTTCAAATGCTTAATCAGATAGACCAAATCTTCTAGTTGGTCGTTATCTAACTCTTGTAATTGCTCTTTGTCGTTCAAAAGACTAAGACCAAAGTTTTGTCCGAAGTCATCAATGATTGTTATTTCGTTTGCCATGCTTAATCTCCGTGTTCTATATTGTTAATCGTTGCATCTAACTCTGATATTTCGTTGTCAACCTCTAACATTTGGTTTTCGAGGTCATCACGCTTCGTGTACAAATCGTCACGCTCGCTATGCAACTTATCCAATAGCTCTTGCTTGTAACGCCAACGTTCGTCTTCAACGTCTGGTCTTCCGAAGTGTAATGCGTCTTGCGGTTCAATCATCTAACGTCACTCCTTCCGACCAGATAATCAATTGATACTTTGAAATAATCAGCTAAATCGAATACCATTGACGATCGTGGTTCGCTTTCTCCTGATTCGTATCTAGCCAACGTTCGTTTTGTTACCAACATTTCATCTGCTAATTCTTGTTGCGTCACGTTTCGCTCTTTACGAAGCTTACGTAATCTATCCATTTGCTTTTACCTCATTTCTTGATATAATCGAGGTATAAATTATTTTTCAAGACAATTTATACCTACTGCGCTTAGCCAACTCCAATTTTGCTAAGCGTTTTTCTTTTGTCAGAAATACTTGTTTGAGCTGCTCTTACCGCCCATTGCTTCAAATCTGCGTTGCTTTTCGATTCGTTCACGCTCCTGTGCTTCACCTTGTGATAAGCCTAGTACGAATACCAAAACCAAAATTACGATTGTTGCTACTACTTGTAAAAACCACATGTTATTTGCTTACCCTTTCAAATAAATCCAATGCCTTTTCGGCTTCGTCAATCGGTCTGTAGTTGATAGACAGCTCACCCTCTATCGCCTCACGACCTTTGCTAATTGCTGCCTGTGCGTAGTCAAGCAACGACTGCCTTATGTCTTCTAAATCTGCACTCTTTGACATGCCGACCTCTTTTCTAATGTTTTATTGTTTGTGTGGTGCTATCCTTTAATTACTGGCATTGCACTGCCTAGTAAATTGAAAGGAAAAATTTAAAATGAATTTAAAACAGATTCAAAACGTTTCGTTGTTGTATGTTCACGCTTTTGGTGTAAATCCTAAAATTGTCGTTAGTGATAAAAACAATATTTCATTTATGGCAAACTTCGTAGATTACCACGACGGTAAATGCTGGACTCATTACACCGATTCGGATGGCGATACACAAACTATAAGTATTGATCAATCCACAAATAGTGAGCAGATTATTGATTTTTTGACGGAATTTAAAAAGGCTCATTATATAAAATTTGCACATCGTTGGCCAAAGTGGTCTAACGCTGAAAAGCTTGAAAAAATAATAGACTTTATAAATTCATACAAAGGTGAGTTGATTGATATCAATGACCGGCCATCGAACATTGTATTGCTTGATAGTAATCAGCCATTAAAAGTCATTTTGTTCAAACCTAACGACGAATTCACCGTCATTGGAATGCAGTAGCATGGGATAATTTCTTAACTTATCAAGTGTTATTTGAAGCTCTTTTTCTTGTTTTGCAGCAAGTTCAATGAGCTTTTTTTGTTCCGAAAACCCCGTTAGTAGGTTGTTGATATTTTCCATTATTTTCTCCTTATGCTGCTTGCAAAAACTTGTTAATAAAGTATTGCTGACCTTTTCCGGTAACTTTAGGTGTCTTAGATACTGTGACACTGCCGTTACTGCGTGCGATTGAGGTTTCCTTGATTTCAAACAATCCCAATTCCATACTCTTCTGTGTTGGCATGTTGTAATCTGTACCGTTACGTCGGATTAAGTAGCCGTTATCACGTAGCCAACTGAACAACCGTGTAGCACCTGTATCGACACCATTTTGTTTGAGTATCTTAGCCAATTCACCAACAAGAACGCTTGTATGACTAGTTGCTACTGCGTCCGCAAACAAAGCTTTAGGTTTCATCTCGGCAATGATTTGGTCTTTCTGCTCAAGTAGTAACTGCGATGCTTTCAGACCAAGTGCCATTTGATAAGATGGATCGTTGGCTAACTTCTTGTAGCGGTCTTCGACTTGGATAAAGTAATCTCGTATTTGCTGACTCTTTTCAGTCTTCGACATCATAGCTACGTTCTTTGCCATGTCGACCGTGAGAGAATAATCTTGAAGTGGCTTAACAGCGCCGTTATTTACAACCGTACCTGAAAGTACACTTGTAAAATCAGTTCCCTCAACATACATTTCCCGATATTGTTCAAACCATGCGCTGAAGCGTTTCTTAACGCCTAATTCCTTGTGCAACTCTCGAGCGCTTACTCGTGTCTCGCCTTGCTCATTTTGGTTAATCTTGATAATTTCTTGCATATTATTTGCCTCCAAATCCACGAATTGAACGAGCGATTTGTTGTTGATTTGCATGACGAACTTCTTTGTCTAAGTCAGCCATTGACGTTTTCAAATCTTCGTGTGAATCAATAAACTCGTCTAACCAAGTTGCATATCTAACTTGTTTATTTTCCATATTGCTTACCTTCCTAAATTTCTCCCTCATACGTTTTGCCGATACTTATGCACGCTTTGAATTTTTCCCAAGCCATTCTTGGTATGACACCACCACGCTCATCAAACTTGATGTAAGGGGCATCCGGACGACTCAAGAAGTGTTTCCGTATTGTGCTTATACTCATTTGTTCGTACAATTCCAAAACCGGAATTGTTAAAGATGCAGGCCAACCTATCTCGTTGTAGGTTTTAATTTGTTGCTTACGTTCATCGGTGAGCTCAAATGTTTTAGCCATTCGTTCACTTCCTTTCTAATGCTTTAATTGATTTTTGGTGCTATCCTTTATTTATCAACGTACCGGTTGAAATAAATGAAAGGATAATGTGTTTTGAAACTAAACTATGAAGCTTTGCGTGCAGTGATGATTGAATTTCAAGAGGCTCCTCTCAATCCAGACGTCCACAACGTTGTACAATCGACAATCAACAAATACGGTTTTGCTACTGATGACATCTTATATGCTGTCAAACAAGCGATTGACGAAGGGCTCTTATCTGGCCACACACAACAAACGGTAGCTAAGTGGCCCGTTATGTTCGTCAGTGACATCACACCAGATGGACACAAGTTTTTGGATTCCATCATTCCAGAGACGGCTTGGAATAAAGTGAAGTCTGAACTAATAACAAATGGCGTACCTATGACCATTCCAACCATCACGAGAACTATTGCAAAACTATTTCTTGATAAATGATTCAACCAAGAAAGTAACTTGAACTTCCATGTAACCGTGGGAGTTTTTAATTGGCTGAACATCTATAACGTGTTGTTCATCATAATCAAACTTCTTGTCATCGATTGTTAATGAATTACCGTCATCAATCATTTCCATCTATCTCCCTCCTTTCTTGAATGCTCGGCTACTTCACTAGTCGGGCTTTTTCTATGCGGTTTGTTTTTGTACACTTGAAGTGTAGTTTGACTTAAAAAAAATAATCTGGTCAAACGTAATCCCAACAATTTTACTGAAGTTCCATGCTTGGTCAACCCGCAATACCAACTCACCTTTTTCATAACGTAAGTAAGATGTTTGCGACATTCCCATTTTACGAGCCATTTCCCGCTGAGTTAAATTTGCTCTAACTCGCGCGGATTTCAAATCGAATTTTGTTTCCATTTAGCTACCTCCTTTCTCGTTACATTTATAATACTACACTTGAAGTGTATATGCAACACTTAAATACACTTTTTTTATTTTAAAGTGTAGTTTTTAAAAATAAAGGTGTACACAATGACACTTATAGTGTATATTTAAAGTACAGACATTATATAAGGAATATAAACTTATGGACATTTCAGAAAATATAAAATATTATAGAAAACAAGCGGGATATACACAGGCCGACTTGGCTAAATTATTGAAAATTAAGCCCACCGCTGTTTCTGCTTGGGAATCTGGTCGAAATAAACCATTAATGGACAAGGTAACTGTTATGGCTGGGTTGTTTGGCGTAAATATTAGCCAGCTTGTCGGTGATACTTTTGAGGTGAATGACATATCACCCGTCTACAATAAATTAGATACTTCACGCAAGAAGAATGTCTACCGCTATGCTGTTAGGCAACTAGATGAACAAAACAACGTTATCGTGTTTCCAAAAATTAACAAAAGTGAAGTTTCGGTATACGGTGCAGTATCAGCTGGTACCGGTGAATATCTATTAGACAATACACCTGAACTTGTACCCTATGAGGGTGATGTTCCTGAACATGATTATGCCGTTATCGTCAATGGTGTATCTATGAGACCGTTGTTTGAAGATAAACAGATTATCTTTGTTAAGAAAACGTTTGAAGCACGCAGCGGTCAAGTTGTTATCGCCTACTATGATAATCAGGCATATGTAAAAAAGTACGTCAATGATGAAAAAGGCGCACGCTTCGTTTCTTTGAATAAGAGTTATGATGACATGCCTATTGATGAAACACACGAGGCACAGATTATAGGTGTTGTCGTTCTATAAACCGCTTTGCGGTGTACATATATATGTGCCGAGCGTCCACATTAAAAAGCTATGGAGATTCAAAGATGAAAGAGAAGAAGCCGGAACGATTAAAAGTTCTGTCTATTATTGCGATAGTTTTAGGGGCTGTTGCGCTAGTAAGTTCATGGATGCCTTTTGTTAACAATGGTAGTTTTGTAATTGCAATAATTTCGTTATTGTTTGGAATCGTTGGATTAATATTTAACTTAAAAAATAAGAAGTTGCTATCACTTATTGCAATTATTATTTCCGTTATTTCTATAGCTATCGTGATAGTAACACAAGCAAGTTATAGTTCTGCTTTAGACAGTGCAGGAAAAGAGGCTGACAAATCAATCAAAAAATCTAATGACAAAACCAACGGTAACAACACAAACAAATATTTAAAAAATGTGGACGTTGACTTGGGTCAGCTTCAAACAAATGATGACGGTTACGGAAATATCGACACAAAGATGAATGTTAACATTAAAAACACATCATCTAAGAAAATAAACTACAGCTTTACCGTGCAAGCATATAGTTCTAGCACTACAAAGCTTGGTGATCCGGAATATATAGAGGTAGAACTGAAACCGAATGAAAGCATCCAAAAAACAATTTTTGAATATCTTCCGCAAGATAAAGTTCAATCATACAAAGACGCCACTTACAAAATAACAAAAGTACAAGACAATTCATATTAGTAAATGCCCTTATGGGCGTACATAAAAAAGCACACCCCAACCTGCAAAAGTTCACTGGGTGTGCTAAACATTATAGAGCGAACGCATGGGGCGTTCTATTAGATTATAACAGATATAAGCCCCCTGATAAAGGATGTTTTTATTATGGCTAGTTTTGAAAAACGCGGGAAGAAATGGCGTGCTGTTGTATCCTATACTGACGCTCGTGGTTTAAGGCAGAAAACAAGCAAAACGTTTGAGTTGAAAAAGACGGCCGCCGCTTGGGCTGCTGAAACTGAAACTAAGGTAAACGGTGGCTTGGATATTAACGCTGGTAATATTTCATTACCAAAATACTATAAGTTATGGACTGAAACTTACAAAAAGAACACAGTAAGAGAGGCTACGTTTGTTAAATACCACAGTTATTGGCTCAATATACAAGAATTATTCGCTGATATTCCCCTTAATAAACTAACTACGCAGTTTCTACAAACTCAAATGAATGAGTTCGGAAAAACGCACACTAAAGCATATTCTAAAGGATTTTTATCAAGTATTAAAAGTTCGTTGAAAGACGCTCAAATAGATGGTCTGATAGATAAAGATATTTATTCGAGAGTTAAGGCTGTTGGTTCTGTAAAACATACTGATGATAACTATTTATCGGCATCGGAGTTTAAAAAATTGCAGTGGTGGCTATATAAAGATAAAAATAGATTACTCAACGAACCTTTTTATTTAGCCGTGCTGATTGCAGTTGAAAGCGGTGCTAGATCTGGTGAAATATTAGCCTTAACATTTTCAGATATAGACTTCAAAAATAATACAATAAACATTGACAAATCATATTCTCAACTAATGAAAAAAGTGACTCCACCCAAAAATGTAAGTTCTGTTAGACGAGTTGCTATCACTAAAAAGTTAATTGACGTTTTGCGCTGGATAAAAGGCTGTTCAAACTCTGATCAGTTATTTGAGGTACCAATACCATCAAATACCATTATGCGTCGTATGGAGATCATGACAAGTGAATTAGGTATCAATCAAATTAGGTTCCACGGTTTACGCCATTCGCACGTTTCATACTTGCTCCACAATAATATCGACATATCTTACATCAGCAAAAGAGTTGGACATTTAAACGTCACAATCACCCTTACAACATACGCACATATTCTCAAAGAAAAAGAACAAGCTCAAGATGAACTTGTTCTAAAGATTATGGAAAAATAATTCTTGTCCCCATATGTCCCCAAAACGCTTGTAAATACTAGAATAAAAGTAGTTTAATTATTTGTCAGTAACTTTTCCGCTTGAATCACGTGTTACTTTCATATCTGTCAAACCAATATAACCCAACTTTGGCACAATCGTCTTTTGAACTGATTTTGTTGAGAAGTAATCCAAGAATGCCTTAGTGACACCAGTTGCCTTCCCCTTTGTATACATGTGTTCATATGCCCAGATTGGCCATGAATTGTCTTCAACATTAGCTTTACTTGGCTTAACGTTATCCAAGTTAAGCGCCTTGATACCATCAGCATCTAGGTAGGCAAAAGCTAGATATGAAATAGCACCGGGTGTAGTTTTAACAATTTTTTGAACAGTACCATTTGAATCTTGCTCAGTTGCTTGCACTGCATTTTGACCATCTAAGATATTTTTCTCAAATACAGCACGAGTACCTGACCCTGTTGCACGGTTAATCACAACGATCTTTTCATCTTTTCCGCCGACGTCTTTCCAGTTAGTTATTTTACCGGTGAAAATCTCACGTAATTGCGTCTTAGAAATGTTGCTAATTTGGACATCGCTATTGACAACAGGTGCAATACCCACAACAGCAACCTTGTGATCAACTAATTTGCTAGCGTCAACGCCTTCTTTTTCTTCAGCGAAAACATCGGAATTACCAATTTGCGCTGACCCATCAGATACTTGGCTAAGACCAGCACCTGAACCACCACCTTGAACTGTTACTGTAACATCTGGGTTTTTATCTTGGAATGAGGAAGCAACTTGTTCTGCCAATGGCTGCAAAGCAGTTGATCCCAAAGATAGCACTTTACCACTAACCTTCGTCGATGACGTTGATGATGATTTACTGTCACTTGACTTGTTATTAGCAGAGGTATACAACGCAATCCCTGCCGCAATGACAACGATTCCTCCGATAATACCTGCAACTTTTTTGTTCATGATGTACTTCTCCCTTTGGATTATGTAATGAAACAAGGTCGTAGTAGAGGCTCTTGGGGGCCGCTCCTTGTTTACAAGTTATATAATACGGTGTTATTGTTATGAATCGCGACCCATTTTCGTCGTGTTTCTGTAAATAATTGTAAAGAAAGGTTTACACAAAAAAACGGCCTTAGGCCGTCAGCTAATCATTGTATAGCCAAATCCGCGAACCGTTTTCAATATTTCTGGTGATTTGGGATTTGTTTCTAATTTTTCGCGTAAATTACTAATGTGCATATCAACCATGCGACTTTCACCGGTATACTCATAACCCCAAACTGCAGTCAAAATAGTTTCTCGATCAATCACACGGCCCAATCGTTGGGCGAAATACAATAATAAATCATATTCACGTGGCGTCAATGCAACACTCTGACCAGCCTTAGTAACAATCTTTTTACCATCGTTGATATTCAAATCTTGAATCGTAATCACTGTTTCTTCTGACTGAACTATGGGTGTTTGTGAGCGACGTAAAACCGCTTTTAATCTGGCAATCACTTCTCTCGGGCTAAAAGGCTTGGTAATATAATCATCTGCTCCAAGCTCCAAACCAAAGACACGGTCAAATTCGTCTCCTTTAGCTGTCACTAAAATTACCGGTGTTGTGATTTTATCCTGACGAATTTGTTTTAAAACCGTCATGCCATCAATGTTCGGTAACATCAAATCTAGTAAAATTGCATCAAATTGTTCTGATTTTGCTAATTGATAAGCTGAGTTACCATCTCCTGCTGTTGTAACTTCGTACCCGTTTTGTTCCAAATTATATTGTAACAGCGTTGAAATTGCTACTTCATCATCGACAACCAATATTTTAGTCATGTTAATCTCCAAGGAATCTATTATCTGCATTGTAACAAAAAAAAGAAAAACGCCCTAGCGTTTTTCCGAAATGTTTACATAACTTATACAATTGGTTCATCTGTTAGATCATCATCAATGCCCAAATCCAAGTCTGCAGTTTGACTAACCGCACCATCCTTTTCTTCAGGCACATCTGAGGTTGTAGTAACATTGTCGCCATCATTATTAATACCGTATGCTTGCCGAACCTTAACATAAAGTTCTTGTCTCAAATCAGCATGATCAGGATCATCAAGGTAATCCTTAGCTTTTTCTCGACCTTGACCAATTCGTTCGCCCTCATATGCATACCAAGCACCAGCTTTATCAACAATATCCTGATCAACTGCTAAGTCTAAAATTTCACCAGTCTGTGAAATTCCCTTACCATACATAATATCTACTTCTGCTACCTTAAACGGCGGCGCAACCTTATTTTTTACAACCTTAACTTTCGTTAAATTACCGGTCACATCAGTACCATCTTTAATTTGTGTCGAGCGACGAACCTCTAGACGAACCGTTGAATAAAACTTGAGTGCGCGACCACCAGGTGTCGTTTCAGGGTTACCAAACATTACCCCGACCTTTTCTCTAATTTGGTTAATAAATATAGCAATGGTCCCTGTACGATTTAGCGTACCAGCAAGTTTTCTTAATGCCTGACTCATTAAACGTGCCTGAAGACCGACGTGTGCGTCACCCATTTCACCTTCAATTTCGGCTCTAGGGACCAGCGCAGCAACAGAATCAATCACAATCATATCAACCGCACCAGATTGAACTAATGCATCAGCAATTTCTAGACCTTGTTCACCCGTGTCAGGCTGAGAAAGCAATAGCTCATCTTTTTTAACGCCTAAAGCCTCTGCATACTTAACATCCAAGGCATTTTCAGCGTCAATATACGCTGCTGTGCCTCCCTGCTTTTGCACCTCAGCAACAGCATGTAGCGCAATCGTCGTTTTTCCAGAAGATTCCGGTCCATAAACCTCAATAATACGACCCTTAGGATATCCACCAACTCCCAACGCGATATCTAACTTAACAGATCCGGAAGGAATTGTTTCCACTTGCGTCAGCGCATTGTCTCCTAAAGTCATCACTGAGCCCTTACCAAAATTTTTTTCAATTTTTTTTAGCGCTTCATTTAATGCAGCCTGACGGCCATCCTTTTTAGCTTTGTCATCTTTTTTTGTCGTCTTTTTTGTTATCATGCGGCAAACTCCTTTTATCTTACTTGATTAGTGTAACTGTTTCTAGAATCAAAAGCAAGTCTTTTTCGAACATTTGTTCGTTATCTTTTGTTCATACTTTGTTATACGAAAAAAGCGCTTCAAGCGCTTTGAAAACGTACTATAAACCATCTGAGAAAACAACTCTATTTTGCCAAAAGTAGTCTAATCCAGAATATATCGTGAATATTACCGCTACCCACAATAAGATGTCTCCAATTGGAAAGCCAATTGTGGCAAACGGTGCATTGTGAATATACAAAAAGAAAATAGCAAACATTTGAGAAAATGTTTTTATTTTGCCGGGCATTTGCGCTGCCAACACTTGACCATTATTTTCAACAATTAGTGTCCTTAAACCAGTAATAGCCAGTTCGCGAATCACAATAACTGCTGTCATCCATGCCGGTACAACGCCAAAGCTGGTTAGAAAAATCAATGCTGTCATTACCAACAGTTTGTCCGCCAACGGATCTGCAAACTTGCCAAAATTGGTTACTAAGTGCTGACTGCGTGCAATTTTGCCATCTAGAAAATCCGTGATTGCAGCACTTGCAAATACAATTGCTGCAATTAACCATGTGGTGGGCACTGTAGTACCCGCCAATTTCACATTTCCCCAATCCAACGGCAATGTTAATAACAAGATAAAAATTGGAATTAAAATAATACGAAAAACTGTTAATTTATTAGGTAAATTCATGAAAAATCCTTCTATTTATTTAGATTAAATAAAACATTCCAAAAGGCAGTAGTAGCACCATCCACTGGCACAGTTTCACCGTCCACAGTTAAAGTTGCGTTGCTAACATTAGTAAATTGTACATTGAAAGAAGTTGTACCAGATGGAATCTCTACTGTTTTATCATTACCAGCCGAAACTGTCTCATTTAATAATATATTGCTATTGCCATCACTAACCTTAACAGTTGTCCCGGTACTCTGTGCCTTAATCACAACAGTATGCTTTTTTGTGCTCTCGTTAGATAAATTAAAAATGGTTGTTTGTAGACTTGTATTTGTTTCGGGAGAGCCTAAATCCAACTTTTTCTTGCTGGAAGAGGAAGCAGAGGACGAAGAACTTGATTTTTTTGACGATGTAGCATTTGACGAAGATTTCGGTACAGCCGAAGACGAAACTGAAACATTCCCACTATCACTGTTTTGTGATGTACCAGTACCAACATGAGTCAAAACAAACCAAATCACTGCCAATGCAATCACAATCAACAAACCAATCCAGATTGTCGGCATAAAATTGGACAGTCTTGACTTGGCCGTCATTGTATGATCAATACCAGCGCGCATAATACCATCATCATCTTGGTGCGCGCGACTCAAATCACTACTACGTGAAATCGACACTGGTGGTTTTTCTCCCAAAACCTCATCTGGGTGTAAACCAACTGCTAAAGCATATTGACGAATAAAAGCACGCACATAAAAATCACCCGGTAGAACGCTGAGATTATTTTCCTCAATCGCAACCAAATAACGACGTTGAATCTTGGTGATATTCTGAATATCATCCAATGATAAATTTTTAGATTGGCGAGCAGCTTTTAATTGTTCACCAATTTGATTTGTTAATGTTTCACTCATAAATGTCCTAAAACCTATTTTTGCAACACAAACCGTTGCAGTACAGCATCCTGAAAAATTATATCGGCTGTTACAAGAATGTCATCAAATGTTAAATCTTGTAACAACTCTATCTTATCAAAAAGATTAGCCCCAGACAAGGCATCATCTCCTCGAAGTGCAATGTTTTCAAGTGAATTTAGACGTTGTATACCTTCACCAATGGTTGCTCGTTTAAGTTGTTCAAAATTATGGGCTTGATTCTTCAACGCGCTGCGATATTGATTAATTTGCGTTTGAATTGCCTTTTCTAACGCCTGATAAGCTGTCGTTTCCGCGAAGATACTAATAAATTGATATTCACGTATTAAATCAAAAGATGTGTCAAATTCTGAATCAATAATACCTTTATTATACAACTTTTGATACCAATCCGTCTGCTCACCAAAGAGTAAATCCAACATTAGATCAACCGCTAAAGTACGTTTAGTGACGATTGTACCACGCAACGGCTTGCCATTAATGCGAATACCAAACGCAACCTTGGGCCGTGAAATATTAAACTGACGTGTATCAGACAGATTAACCGCTGGTTGAAGATTTGGCGTCAAGCGTGTGACTGATGAAGAGTTGCTTGCAAAAAGCTGTTGTGTTTGACTAATTGTTTCTAAAAGTTCAAGCTTATCAAAATGGCCAATTACTTGCAGTGTGAGTTGGCTCGGTTGATAAAAGGCATGGTGGACATCATATAGTAATTCTGGTGTAATCGTCGCAATAGATTGCTGTGTGCCGGCTATATCATGCGCCATTGGCGATTCTGGATACATCATAGACAAAATGCCCATATAAACGGCCCAATTCGGATCATCTTCGTACATTTGAATTTCTTGCCCGATAATACCCTGTTCCTTTGCAACAGTTTTATCGCTAAAATAAGGTGTCTGGACAAATTGCAAAAGATGCTGGAGTGCGGGTACAACATGTTGCGTCGTAGAAAATAAATAGCTGGTTTGATATGCATTTGTAAAGGCATTAGCGTCAGCACCTAATTGACCAAAACGTGTAAACGCATCTTCATTTTCTTTTTCAAAAAGTTTATGCTCCAAAAAATGAGCAGTTCCAGCTGGAATTTTTTTGGGTGAACCTTGCCCTACTTGATATTTTTCATCGAGTGATCCATAGTCGGTCGTCAAAACAGCAAACGTCTTATGATAATCCGGTTTTTCCACCATTACCACTTTTAAACCATCCGGCATAGTCTCGGTTAATACTTTTTCTTTTAGTTGTTTGTAATACTTTTCTAGCATGCTATTCCTTAGGCAACAATATGAATCTGCTTTGTATCTGAAGCTTTTGTGCTACAAGCGCAATGTCATTTGACGTAACCGCTTGTACTTGCTTAATCCATTCAAATTCACTGGTCTCACTACCAGTCAACAAACGTGAAAAAGCGATTTCTATTTGGCTATTAGGTGAATCTTGCTGACTGAGATAATCATTTATCAAACTTTTTTTAATTGAAGCTACCACTTTCTCGTCAAAATCACCGTTTTGCATAGCCAAAATTTCTTGATGAATCATTTTCTCTGTTTGTGCCACCTTGTCAGCATCCAATCCAGCTGCAATTAATAAAAAACCAGTGTCGTACTGCCATTTTGAATAAATGCTGTATGCTAAGGAGGCCTTTTCACGTACATTCATAAATAACTTCGACAAAGGCGAACCCCCTAGCAAAGCATTCATCACCATAGCAGCAAATCTTTGCTTATCCAACGGTGGCACATCCAGATGCATCGCTAATGTCAACATTGCTTGGTTAATGTCTTGAAGATGTTTTTCTTTTTCGACAGTGGCTGGGCGTAACGCCTGACGATAAAATGGTTGTAAAAACGGTAGCCTTCTCGCTGGGACTGACCAGCCGCTGACTAGTGAAGCGACTTCACTATCGTTGACATCACCTAAAACAACAATATTTACAAGATCATTAGTGATCATATTCTTGTAAGTAGTATACACTGACTCAGATGTCAAATTTTTAACCAAATCAATATCACCCGCCGATGACGATTGCAAATTTGGCACATCATACGTGATATTACGTAATTGGCTGATTGCATAACGTGATTTGTCATCACTAATGCTTTCTAATTCATTAATTAGACTTTGCTTTTCCTTTGCAAAGACGTCATCATCAAATTTTTGCTCACCCACAAGTGGATCAAACATCATATCCTTTAAGAAATCAAACGCACTGACTAACAAATTGCTACCATCACTGACATAATCAGGAGCTGGTAATTGCATCGTCACTCGCAAATGATGTGTTTGACCAAAGCGATACACATCGGTTTGATATTGCGCCCCGTATAAATCAATTGTTTTTTGCGCCACGTCTTGTTGTGTGGGGTATCGTCGCGCACTGACTGCCATAAGGTAAGATAAAAGCGATCTAGCACTGATATTAGATGTTAATGCAGGCGCCACAAAATCAACAGCAATATGTAATGTTTTAAATTGTGTGGTAGGTAAAATAACTAAATTTACCCCTGAATTGATTCTATATTTTTTCATAGTATTGGTGAGAATAGTCGACTAAACTTTTGCTTGAATTTCATCCAGACAGATTGTTGATCAAAATAATCAGCTGTCAAAAGTGTCGATTTCTCAATATCCTTTAAAAAGAGTTCCTCTAATTGTACCGCAAATTCTGGATCATAAATGAATGCATTAGCTTCAAAATTAAGTGAAAACGAACGAATATCCATGTTAGCAGACCCCACTGTGGCCACCTCATTATCAATCATCACCACTTTGCTATGAAGAAATCCACCATCATAACGATAAACCGTCGCCCCCAAGTCAATTAATTCCTTTGCATAATACTGAGTTGCCCGATAAACTAACGGATGATCCGGCATACTTGGAATCATCAGGCAAACCTCAACGCCTGACAAAATAGCAATTTCCAATGTTTCTAAAACTGGTGAATCAGGAATAAAGTAAGGCGTTTGGATCATAATTTTTTTGCGTGCAGAAGCAAACATTCGCATAAATCCTTGCTTAATTTGTTTCATATCATTGTCAGGTCCACTTGAAACAATCTGAATCATAGACTTGCCCGGTAATGAAAAATTTTCAGGAAAGTATGCTGTCGTTTGTGTCAATATTTCTTTTCCTTCAGCTGTGGCATTCCAATCCATTAAAAAGCGACTTTGTAGTGATAACACCGCATCACCAGAAATTCTAGTATGTGTGTCACGCCAATTGCCAAACTTTTTGAATTTTCCTAAATATTGATCCCCAACATTGAAACCACCAATATAGCCAATTTTGCCATCTATAATTGCAATTTTTCTGTGATTTCGAAAATTAAAACGCAAAGTCAGAACTTGAAAACGACGCATCAAAAAGGGTACAGCTACACCGCCAGCAGCCCGTAAACGTTTGTACATATCGACGTGTTGCCCATGAGAACCAAACTGATCAAAAATGACTCTCACTTCAACGCCTTCACTGGCCTTTTGGGTTAACAAATCAATTAACTGGTTACCTATGGTATCATCATAGATCGTAAAGTATTCTAAATGAATATGTTCCTTTGCCGCACGTATATCGTCAAATAAAGCTTCAAACTTACTCTCACCATCGGTGAATATCGTAATCTTGTTACCACGTGTTAGTACAGATTTGTCAGAAGTCAAAAATAGACCCAATAGCTCACTTGCACTTTCAGGAATAGGTAATAATGTTTCGATATCAGCCAATTGATGACGTTGGTTAATCGCAATTTGTTCAAGACCACGCTGCTCTTGTGTCCTTAAACGAAAAATTTTTTTGCTAGAGATACGACTGCCCGCCAAGAAAAAAATAGCAAATCCAATTACTGGTAGAAAAAGCAACACTAACATCCATGCCCAAATCGTCGCAATATCTCGCTTTTGGCGAAAAACGGTAATGAATGCTACGACCGTATTGACGACTAAGGTTAAAATTATAATTATCCAAAATGAATCTCTAAGCATATCTCCCCCATTAAACTGTTTTAGGCATAATCATATTTTAACACAAAAAAAGGCGCCAATTGGGCGCCTTCATGATTTTAACTACTTTCCAAACCACTTCGTACTTAACTTCTGTAAACGACCATCCTTTTCAAAAATGGCTAATTCTTTATCGACAGCCTTTCGAAGCGACTTGTCTGATTTTCGGAATCCGACACCTGTGTGGTCAGTTGGAAAATCGCCAACGGTCACCGTATAATCATTAGGATTAGACTGATGTGCCACATAATAACGCGCATAGTCTTCGTCAATCAAAAGACCATCAATCCGTCCAGCGTTCAAATCATTGAATGCTTTGTCAAATGTGTCATAACCTACAACAGTATTATCCTTGACATACTGTTTTAATACCTTTGGATATTTATTAAATCCTTCATCACCACTTGACGCAGTCTGATCACCCAAAACCTTGTCTTTCATATCAGCAAAACTGTTAATATTATTTTTTTTCAACGTTACCAAAACTTGTGTTGCCTTGTGATATGGTGTGGAAAATGCCACTTGTTTCTTTCTAGCGGCCGTAATAGTATAACCGTTCCAGATTGCGTCAATGTTGCCAGTGTTCAATTCTGTTTCCTTCATTGACCAGTCGATTGGCTGCCATTTAACTTTTATGCCCATACTTTTGAAAACAGCATTTGCCATATCAACATCAAATCCAACTAGTTTACCATTTTTATCACGAAAACCCATAGGTACAAACGTATCATCTAAACCAATCGTAATTTGCTTAGATTTTTTGATTCTTGACCACTCGTCGGTCTCTATAGTCGTTTGATTATCACTCGTCTTCGTTTGTGTTGGTCGTGATAACGCGAGCCCCGCCCATATAAGAATGGCAAGAAATACTAGTCCAACAATACTATTGACAATAATTTTCTTTTTCAGACTTGGCATTAACGTACCACCTCCTTAGCAAAATCAAAAATACGATCAGAAACAATCTCTGCAAAAAATTGATCATGGGTAATAATAACTTGTGTTACACCACGAGATTTTAATGTTTTCACAACTTCGGCAACCTGTTTAGTGGAAGATTCATCCAGACCACTTGTTGGCTCATCGTAAGCCAATATTTTAGGGCTCATGGCTAATGCCCTCGCAATTGCCACACGTTGCTTTTGACCACCTGAGAGTTGATATGGATATAAATCAGCTTTGTCCGCCATACCCAGTGACTCTAGAAGTGATAGCGCTTGTTCTTTAGCTTTTTCAGCTGGCACTTTATTGACATTAATAGGTGCCAAAGTAATGTTATCCATTACTGTAAAATTAGGAAACAGATTAAAATCTTGAAAAATGAGTCCAATATTAGCATCTGAACGTTCACCGTCTATACTAATTGCTTCATTGTTAATGGTAATTTCACCACTATTGGCAGGTTCTAATCCCGCCATTATTTTAATCAAAGTTGTCTTACCAATACCAGATGGCCCAACAATACTGAGAACTTCACCCTCTTTTACTGTCAGATTTAAGTTTTTGAAAATGACATTTTGGTCATACATTTTGGTCAAATTTTTAATGGTTAACATTGGGTTACCTCCAAGTATTGAGTACTTTTTCACTACGACGTAATAGCAACGTCACGATTGCAGTCATTAATAAATAAATCAAACCAACTAACAGGTATGGCATTAATGTCACATCACGACTTGCAGCAATATTTCCGGCCCGAAGCATATCACCTAGACCAATAACATAAACAAGTGACGTATCTTTAACTAAATTAATCACTTCATTACCAAATGACGGTACTACAATTTTGATTACTTGTGGCAAAATGATTTTGAAAAATGTCTGAAATTTGTTAAATCCTAACACTTTAGCAGCATCATATTGTCCAACGGGTATCGCCTGTAACCCACCACGGAATATTTCAGCCAAGTACGCTGCATAATTAATAATGAAAGCAATTATAGCTGCCTCAAAGCGAGGAAATGTCACACCAATCATGCCTAGCCCATAGTAGATAAAAATCAACTGAAGCAATAATGGTGTCCCACGCATAATCCAAATATAACCATTAATCAACCATCTAATAGTGAAATATGGTGACTTCAATCCCAAAGATACAATGATTCCCAGCGGTACTGATCCAATAATAGTGAGAAAGAAAATCCCCAATGTCATTTTCAAACCTGATAACAAACTCGGTAATATTGTTGCTAAATAACTCATGCCCTGTACTCCTTTTGAAAAATTAATTATAATTTTGATATATCATAAAACGAAAAGCGCCCCCTTACAACGATTTCATCATTGTAAGAGGACGCTAATGCGTGGTGCCACCCCAAATTTAAGTTTTGTTCACACAAAACTTCTCAATCAGTCAATCTACCACTAAACAAAAACACCCTCCAAATACAATTAGTATTCAGAGGGCGTTTATCGCGGTACCACCTCTTGGTCATGTTGCCATCGCTGTCAACATCTCAATCAGTCAAAGACTGTATGCAATAACGGGCATTACCGGCATGACCTACTCAATTCAATCACTCACTCGCGAATGTGGTTCATCAATCATAGTTACTTGCTCACACCAACCGCAAACTCTCTTCATACTATGAAAAATTACTCTTTCGCTCAACGTTTTATTATATGTTTCTAAGTATACTAGGATTTTCTAATTTGTCAACGTAAGAATTGAAAAAAAGACCAAATCGGATAATGAACTACTGCTGCTAGTCCCACATTCAAGAATACTGTTGGCAACACTTCATACATCAAGAACGTCAACAAGCTAATATTAGCTAACCCAATGATAAAACCGGCCAAGTAACTAATAAAAAGATACACCACTAAACCAGCCAAATAGAGAAATAGGCCACTGAGCAACCTTTCGTCTAAAACACGATGAAGTTGTTTCATAACTGCAACTGCCACCAAGAAAGCACATGTATAAGTACCAAAAATACCAGTATAATACATATCAAATAAAATACCAACGAGCGTGACGTAAAACCATAATGGCAATTCATTATCAACATCAAATTGCACACCAAGAAACGCCCATCCGAGTGTCAAGGTCGGTAAAACATGCCAAGGAAAATGCGTCAATATGCCACCTAGTCCTGACATTAAAGTGCCATCAATAAATAGGGTAAGTACAAACAACACAGGATAAATGACACGTAATCTTGTTAGCTGCCAAAAAGCCATTAATTTGCTCCAATCTGAGAAATTGCAACCATCACCGTTGTGACGTTACCTAAGTCAGCAGCCGGTTCAATATAAATTTTCTTTGACAAACCATAATCATCAGTACTGACTTTAGCAACCTTCCCCACGTATAAACCAGCGGGGATAACACCACCTAATCCAGATGTCTCAACTAAGTCACCTTTTTTAATTTTATTATCAGAGGTTACCTGTCCCATGATCAGTTGGTTCTTTTCGCGATTAAAACTTGTCACAATCCCGTTAACATCACCATTGTCACCTTTAATTGTGATAGCAAACCGATTGGCATCAGAACTCGTATCAGAAATTAAGGCTACTTTCGAATTAGTCGTATTAACTTCACTAATACGGCCAATAATACCAGCACCCGCAAGAACCGGCATACCTTTTTTTAGGCCAGCGTTTGAGCCTTGATTAATGACAAGCTGTGACTGCCAAGTAGTTGGAGAACGGCTGATTGTCACAGCAGATATTGTTTTATAATCTGTTAATGTTGCTTTTAACTTTAACTGCTCTTTAAGAGATTTATTTTCTTCTTGCACAGTTTGAAGTCTAACTTTATCTTGTGCAAAAGCGTCTATTTTTGCTTTTAAAGCTTTATTTTCTTCAAAAGTATCAAGCAAGTTACCGATACTATTAGCTGTCCGCCCAATTGCAGTAGTAGGAACAGCGATAACACGACTGACACCCCCAGCTAAATCATTCCCAAACCGTTGCAAAAAAGGGGGCGTGTTTGTGCGCTTAGCCCACCAGTTAGATCCTGCTATTAAGCTAACAATCACAATAATGCCAACAATTAATGTGACAACTGTACGTGATGAAAATATTTTTTTCATGTTTTTCCCCAAAACGTGAAGTAGCAATATATGCCACTAATCGCAAATAACGTCTATTTCTGAAAATATAAAAGCGTAGCGCAAGCGCCACGCTCTAGAATACAAAATTAAAATTAACTTTGTCGCATGACATCAATTGACTTTAATGCCTCTCCAGTGCCAATAGCCACGGCATCTAATGGCTCGTTGGCAATTAAAACAGGTACTTTGGTCGCTTCCTGAATAATTTTATCCATGTCACGCAATAAAGCCCCACCGCCAGTCAAAACCATACCGTGATCAATAACATCAGCTGCAAGTTCAGGTTGTGTTGATTCTAATGTTTCACGAATAGCTGCAACGATTTCTTGTACTGGCTCTTGAATAGCGGCAGCAACATCTTCCGCCGTTACATCAATCGTTTTTGGCAGTCCTGTCAATAAATCACGACCGCGTACCGTTGCATTTGGTAAAGTTCTCGCCAAATCCAGCGAAGCAGCACCAATTTCAATTTTTAAACGCTCGGCAGTTGGTTCACCAATGGTGACATTATATTTATTGCGGACAAAATTAGCGATAGCTTCATCTAACTTGTCGCCAGCAATACGAATTGAACGGCTTGATACAATGCCACCAAGAGAAATTGTAGCCACATCTGTTGTACCGCCACCCATGTCAACAACCATGGAACCAGTTGGGTCCATGACGGGTAATCCAGCACCAACTGCTGCTGCAAAGGGTTCTTCAATGACGTAGGCATCACGGGCACCAGCAACACGTGCTGCATCAATCACGGCGCGTCGTTCAACAGCTGTCACACCCGAAGGTACACCAATAGTGACGTATGGCTTACCAATACGACCGCCAAGGGCTTTTTGCAAATAATAACGAATCATAGCAACTGTGGTGTCATAGTCAGCAATAACACCATCACGCATTGGACGAATCGCTGCAATACTAGCTGGCGTACGACCTAACATGTCTTTTGCCTCTGAACCAACTGCAACTACTTCGTTTGTTTGAGTGTTACGCGCGACAACTGAAGGCTCACGCAAAACGATGCCACGACCTTCGATATATACATATGTGTTTGCGGTACCTAAATCAATACCGACATTGCGTTGTCCAAATGAAAATGCCACGTTACTGCCCCTTTAATTGCCATTTAAAATAATATTATTTTTTACTTAACTTATAATATTGTAGCATAAAAAACTTGCTTTTCGTATACTAATTTGCACGGACATATGTCACCTGACCATGAGCATGTGCAATACCTCGAATCGCGTTTTGATACGCAAATGAGGCCCATGCCTTTTGAAACGCCGGAAAGTTTTCTGGGTTAATTTTAATTTCATTTATTTTGCCATCACGCAAATCATTCAATGCTATTGTGTAATCCATGTTTCACCTCAATTATAATTGTAACACGATTTATTTTTAGCACTCATTCTTATTGAGTGCTAATTAGTTGAACCTTTTTGTTTTCTTTATGATATAATAATCTTATAACCTATGAAAGGAGAGTATGGCTTTGAATCACACACGAGCCATACGCATAGTAAATATGGCACAACAAGATCCCTTTGGTTTTAATAACTTAGACGACATGTTCCGGGCTATGAACGAACAAATGGCTCAGGTTCAAGGTCAACAAAATACACAATCGAAAAAAAATAAAAATAGCAAACGTCAATTACTTGATGAATATGGCATTAACTTGACACAACAAGCTCGTGATGGCAAGCTCGATCCTGTTATCGGACGTGGCAATGAAGTGTCACGCACAATTGAAATTTTAAACCGACGTACAAAAAATAATCCAGTTCTTATTGGTGAACCCGGCGTTGGTAAAACCGCAGTTGTAGAAGGTTTAGCATTAGCTATTGTCGCTGGTAAAGTTCCCGATAAGCTCCAACAAAAAGAAGTTATCCGTCTCGATATGTCAGCTTTAGTTCAAGGCACGAGCATGCGTGGTCAATTTGAAGCAAGAATGCGTCAATTGATGAAAGAAGTGACAGACAATGATGATGTCATCCTATTTATTGATGAAATTCACGAAATTATGGGCGCTGGTAATGCAGAGGGCGGAATGGATGCTGGTAATATTCTAAAGCCAGCTCTTGCTCGTGGCGAGTTTCAATTGATTGGCGCCACAACTTTAAACGAATACCGTAAAATTGAAAAGGATGGCGCAATCGCCCGTCGTTTTCAACCTGTTCAAGTTGAAGAACCAACTAAGGAAGAAACACTCACAATTTTGCAAGGAATTCGCCAACGATACCAAGATTATCACCACGTCATTTATACAGATGACGCTTTGAAAGCGGCTGTTGATTTATCAGATCGTTATATTCCTGAACGATTTTTGCCGGACAAGGCCATTGACTTGATTGATGAAGCTGGTTCACGCAAAAACTTAACTATGAATGTTGCCGATCCACAAACGATTCAAGGTAAAATTGACGCTGCTGATCGTTTCAAGCAAGAAGCAATTGACAAGGAAGACTTTGAAAAAGCTAGTTATTGGCGCGACCAAGTTAATCAACTCGAGTCTCAAAAAGCCCAAGTTGAAGCGCATCCAGAAATGTCAAAACCGCAAAACATTGACGAGAAAGATATTTTAGACATCATCGAGGAAAAAACAGATATCCCGGTTGGTGAATTGAAAGAAAATGAAGCTAATCAATTACAAGACTTGGACAAAAATTTGTCCGAGCATGTGGTTGGTCAAGAAAATGCTGTTGAAACTGTTGCTAAAGCAGTGCGTCGAAACAGAATTGGTTTGACAAAATCTGGTCGCCCAATTGGATCATTTTTATTTGTTGGTCCAACTGGCGTGGGTAAAACTGAAACTGCTAAACAACTTGCCAAAGAAATGTTTGGTAGTGAAGATGCAATGATTCGTTTTGATATGTCAGAATACATGGAAAAACACACTGCATCTAAAATGATTGGCGCTCCCGCAGGGTATGTTGGTTATGAGGAAGCTGGGCAGCTCACTGAGCAGGTCCGTCGTCACCCTTATTCACTAGTGCTGTTTGATGAAGTTGAGAAAGCCCATCCCGATATTATGAATATGTTCCTGCAAATTCTGGATGATGGTCGTTTGACGGACGCTCAAGGCCATGTTGTTAGCTTTAAAGATACAATTGTTATTATGACATCCAATGCCGGTTCAACAGATACAGGTAACTCACCAGTCGGATTTGCACAAGTGGATAATCAAAATCGCCTAATGCAGCGACTAGAAAATTATTTTAGGCCGGAATTTTTGAACCGTTTTGATGATATCGTTGAATTCCAACCACTATCCCAGGCACATTTGCTAAAAATCGTTGATTTATTGTTGGACAATATGAATGATAATTTATCAGAAAACGGTCTCCACATCGAAGTCAGTGAGTCTGCGAAAAAGCAATTGGTATCTTTGGGCTACGATCCTTCAATGGGTGCTCGTCCGTTGCGTCGAGTGTTACAAGACAAAATTGCCGATGGTATTGCTGACTATTATTTGGCTCATCCAACTGTCCATCAGTTATTTGCTGACTGGCAAGATGGATCCTTTATCATTAGTGAAGTTCAAAACGAACCAGCTCAAGTTGAAAAGTAATAATGAAGACCTGCGGGTCTTTTTTTGTTTGTGATATAATGGTGACATATTCAAAGGGGATTCTTCTATGGCAAATACTGCACCCGTATGGGTTTACGATAAAGATATTGCAACAGGCGAACTGTTACAGGAACCGCGTCGATTAGACGGGAAATCTGGTACTGATTACCATGTTTCACCGGCTGCGATTAAACAATATGAATATGTTGATAACTCTGGTCAATTGACGGGCGTTTTTGGTGATTTACCACAAACATCAGTCTTATATTATCGTCCTAATGACTGGCGAGCTGTACATCGTATTGATATGTTTGTAGAAACGTTAACCAAACTGCCTGTTTATCCAACCCCTAGTGATCTTAGTCCAATTATCACCACAATTTCACCCAAAGAATTTTGGAATACTCATCTTCGTGTCATTACCAGTAATGGTCAATTCTGGTATCAAATTGGTGATCATCATTGGCTCAGATACGATTCAAGTCAAATGGCTCTTTCAGATAACGCGCCAGATCAAGCAAACGTCAACTATTTCAATAATCCTGAAAAAGTTGAGAGTGATCAACCTAACGCCATTGTTAACTTTTTACCAGGGCAATCAACGGAAGTTTTCGAATCACCATATGGATTGCCTGTTGGCAGTGTTCTAAATGGTGACTTTGTGGCTATCTCAGATGAGTTGCACGATGCCAACGGTGTCGTTTGGTTAAAATTAGCTACTAAAGGCTGGATAAACGGTGTGTATATTGATCGATTATAAAAAGAAGCAAAGTGAATGTCCTTTGCTTCTTTTTATAATCAATCTAATAATGTTGTTGTAAATGTTTTTTCACCAGACTTGCGAATCAAAATCGCCTGCATTTCATTGGCTGTCTGTACAATGATTTTAATTGGCACATTGCTTGGCAAATACTTCAAAGCTGATTGTGAAATATAAGTTGTGAAACTTTCAATTTCGGTTTGACTATAAAATTGCGTTGTGACGTTGACTGTCATGCTTGACAACGTACCATTCTTAAAGTCAGCAACAGCGGTTGCTCCTGCAATATTCGGGAAAAAGTTGGCAACGTCATTTTTAAAATTAGCAAATCCTGTGTTAGCATCCGAACCCAATTTAGAAGTATCAGTTGACTCTTTTGGCAATACAATTGATTGATCGTTAATATCGGACCATTTCTCAATTGTTGTCCCTTTATCACTCGTTGTCTGTGCGTAGAAACTACCTGGTGCAAGTGAATCTGTTTGTGAATTAGCATACATGGCAATCACGATTGGCGTATCATCACTAACACCTTTTTGTTCACGAACTTGCTTTAAAATCTGTGGCGCAATCTTTTTACCGTAAGCAATACGGTCCGCTTCAGATATATTTTGCGTGTAGGTGGCACCATATTGTTCTTTTTGGTATTCATCTTGTGTATTCATTGCAACACCAATGATCATACCTGATAACTTCAAACTATTACCATCCTTGACCATAAAGTCTTGTTCCGTCAAAGTTTGTACATAAATTGGGTTGCGTGAACTATCGGTTTTACCATTATCCTCAGGATTAAGGCCAATGGTATCACTACTACTTTTGCGTCCCAATAAATCTGTCACCAGAGATGAACCCAAGTATTGTCCTTCTTGAAAAATATAACGACTGGGTTTAAAGTGGTCTTTTGCCAAATCTAGTAATGATGATTCAAAATTTTTAACATCCAGACTATTCGGCTCAGAAGAAGCAGTAATACCTCGTGCGGCGCTCACTAAATATCGACCATTCTTAATAACTGTTTGGTACTCACCGGGTGTACTTTGTGTAATCTGTACCCCACTAGTTTTTTTAGTCGTTGTCGGTGTGACCCGATTGGCATTAAAAAAATATAATGCACCAACCGCCACCCCCAAGACTACCACCGCAATTATCATATAAATTCGGAAACTAATGCGTTTCATGACTTGTTATCCTCTTTTAACTGTGCATCAACAAATGCTTGTTCTGTCCAAACCGTGACACCCAGTTCGTTTGCTTTCTCTAACTTACTACCAGCAGCGCCACCGGCGATGAGTAAATCAGTTTTTGCCGAAACAGACCCGGCGACACTAGCACCATGATCTTGCAACCACTTAGTCGCAACTGGACGACTACTCTGTTCTAGTTTACCAGTTAATACAACCTTTTTGCCATAAAAAAATGAATTTTCGTCAATTTCGACCCCAGATGAGTAAATTTGATTGACACCTGCTTCAGTTAACTCTTGCTGAAGTTTATCTGCAGCGGGCATGCTGAAGTATTGTACTAATGACTGAGCAATGGTTTCACCAATACCTGGAATGGCTGAAATTTCATCAACATCCGCATTTGCTATTGCTGTGAGTGTTTTGAATTTTTCAGCAATTAGGCGTGCCGCTTTAGCACCAACCATACGAATGCCTAATCCAAACAACAAACGCTCTAACGAATTATTTTTCGATTGAGCAATTGCATTGATTAAATTTGCCGCAGATTTTTCCTTGAATTTATCTAATGTCAACAGTTGAGACAATTCCAACCGGTAAATTGAAGCAACGTCTTGAATATATCCTGCTTTCAATAGTTGACCGATAACACGTGGCCCCATACCATCAATATTCATCGCATTGCGCGACGCAAAATGCGTTAACCCTTCTTGAATTTGAGCTGAACAAAATGGATTGATGCATCGCAAAGCAACTTCACCTTCAATATGAACTAATTCCGATCGACAAGCTGGACAAAAAGTGGGGATTTCATAGATGGTACTATCAACTGGTCGCTTATCTACTATCACTTGCCCGATTTCTGGAATGATATCACCGGCTTTGTGAAGTGTTACAGTATCACCGATTCGCACCCCTTTTTCATTCAAATAATCAGGATTATGTAAGCTAGCACGTTGCACTGTTGTACCCGCTAACTGAACTGGATCCATCACAGCAGTTGGTGTCACTGCGCCAGTGCGGCCAACTGTCCATTCAATGTCTCTAACAACTGTCAGTGCTTCTTCTGGCGGAAACTTATAAGCAATTGCCCAACGAGGAATTTTAACCGTATTGCCTAAATCAATTTGCAAATCTAATTGATTAACTTTAACAACAACACCATCAATACCATATGCCAACTCATCACGTTTAGCAGTGTACTCTGAAATATAGTCAGCAATATCTGCCATTTTTTCTATCACACGGTTTTGACGATTGGTGGGTAAACCAAGTGATGCAAAACGCGCCAAGGCACCACTTTGAGTTGTAGCGCCCAAAACTTCCGGTTCAGCGGTGTAATAAACAAAGGCCGATAATTCACGTGATTTCGTGATACTAACATCTAATTGACGTAATGAACCTGCTGCCGCGTTCCGTGGGTTTGCAAAAGGTTCTAATCCATCAGCTTCTCGTTGCAAATTCAACTTAGCAAAACTTTTTTTCGGCATATAAATTTCGCCACGTACCTCAATGGTTAGTGGCTCTGTTAGCGTTTGTGGCACTGATTTAATTGTTTTCACATTGCGCGTGACATCTTCACCAACAACACCATTACCTCGTGTTGAGGCCTGTACCAGTTTACCTTGTTCGTAGGTGAGCGCCACTGCTAAACCGTCAATTTTGAGCTCCAAATTGTACGCTGATTGAAACCCTAATGATTTGGTCGTGCGCACATCCCACTCCTCGAGTTCTGCCAAACTAAAGACATCCCCTAGTGACAACATCGGTGCTGGATGGGTAACTTTTGCTAGATCAGATTTGGTGTCAGCGCCTCCAACATTTTGTGTTGGTGAATCCGGCGTCATAAATTGAGGAAATACGGTTTCCAGCGCAACAAGCCGTGCGTATAAGGCATCATAGATATGATCTTCAACCAAAGGCTCATCGTTTTCATAATAGGCAACACCATAATTGATTAATTGTGTCTGTAAATGAGCAATTTCTTGCTGCGCTGTCTCTGTTGTCATTTTTTCAATTGGTGTAAATTCTGGTAACATCTCATACCTCACTGATGATTAATTCGTTGCATGATAACTGCGATAGCTTGTTTCAGAGTAGTCGTTTGATTAAAGAGTATTTCGTTTGACAATCCAAGATAATCTTTTTTTCGATACCACTTGGCAACATCTGACTCTGTAAATGATACAAATTTTTTTGTTCGATGACGATTAATCGTTTCTGGCAACGTCAAATCATAATAGACGGGTATAACAACGTCAAACTTTTTTAAAGCAGATTGTAACATTTCTTGATATACATCTTGCCGTAAAATACCTTCCAAAATCACAATGTCCACATGCAAACGACCAAATTCAATTAATTCGGCCATCAAATTAATGGCTAAATTGCCTGCATGATCATCAACTTGTAGCATTTGTCGGCGAACAATATCTTGTGAAATTAGAAAACTATTATCACACTGGTCATGTAAAGCTTGTGCTAACGTGGTTTTACCACTTCCAGAATTGCCTCTAATAATGATAAATGTTGTCATTCGACACGTGTAATTGGTGCGAAAGCGGCCAAAAGTTGCTTAACCCCTTCAGAAGGAAAAGCGACTTTCAATTCTTGATCTTGGGCGTCTCCGGAAACGGCGACCACTGTCCCAATGCCCCATTTTTTGTGTGATACTTTATCGCCAGCTCGCCATGGCGTTTTATCCGCCCCAGTCGTACCTGATGTCGTTTTTGTTACAGGACTTGCTTTATAGGTTGTTGCCGTTGCACGCTGCGTACGATTGTCAAACGGTAAATGGCGGTCTAAAGTAGTAGAACTATTAAATCCACTATTAACCATGTCGAGTAGTTCAGGAGATATTTCATCAATGAAACGCGACGCTTCATTAGATTGTGTACGACCATAAAGCAAGCGTGAATAAGCGTTTGTTAAGAACAACTTTTTCATTGCACGTGTAATACCCACATAAGCCAACCTGCGTTCTTCTTCAAGTTGATCGTCATCCATCATTGAACGCGATAGCGGGAAAATACCTTCTTCCATGCCGACAAGAAATACCACAGGGAACTCCAAACCTTTGGCAGCGTGTAATGTCATTAGTGTCACTGCGCCATCACCTTCTTCAAAATCATCTAAATCGCTCATCAGAGCAGTTGAACCAAGAAAATCTGTCATTGGATCAACTGAATCAGGATCATCTGGATTGTATTTAGCATCAAACTCTTTGGTAACTGACAAGAACTCCTCTAAGTTTTCTAAACGTCCTTGACTTTCCGGATCATTTTTTTCTGCTAACATTTTGCGATAACCGGAGGTCGTCATTGCCATTTCTGCTAATTCAGTAACATTCAAGAACTCAGCTTGTTGACGCAGATTGTGCATCATTTCAGCAAAACTAATCAGCTTAGAAGCGGCTTTTGCTGTAATTTCAGGCGCTAGTTCAATATTTTCAATGGCACCCATATAGGACAAATCCATACGATTGGCAAAAGCACGTAAACGATTAATTGAAGTTGCGCCAATGCCTCGTTTGGGTTCATTCACGATACGTTCAAACGCAGCATTATCTGATGGATTGGTGATTAAATTCATATACGACATAATGTCTAAAATTTCTTTACGCTCGTAGAATTTATGCCCACCTACCATCGTATATGGCATATTAGCTTTAACCAAAGCTTCTTCAATGCCTCGTGATTGGGCATTGGTACGATACAAAACAGCAAAATCACTGTACGCCATTTGTTCCGTTTGTCGCATTTTTTGAATATTTGATAAAACAAAATTAGCCTCGTCACGTTCACTTTGTGCACGATAATAAGTTATTTTGTCGCCTTTGCCATTTTCAGTCCATAAGTTTTTGTCAATGCGCTCATTATTGTTGTTAATAACAGCATTGGCGGCGTCCAAAATATTTTGTGTCGACCGATAATTTTGCTCTAACATGACGGTATGCGCATCAGGATAATCTTTCTCAAAATTTAAAATATTATTCATATTAGCGCCACGCCAGCCATAAATGGACTGATCTGCATCACCGACTACTGCTAAATTACGTGATCTTTTGGCTAACATATTAACAATTGTATATTGCGCATCATTTGTATCTTGGTACTCATCGACGTGTAAATACTCAAATTGATTTTGATATTTTGACAATACATCTGGTACTTGGTTGAACAAATCGATTGTCAGCATAATCAAATCATCAAAGTCCACACTTTGCGCACGACGTAATTCAGATTGATAGGCAGCATAAACTTCTGCGACAGTTTCTTCGTAAACATTTCCGGCTTGTTTTGCATATGCTTTAGGTGTCAACATATCATTTTTGGCATTGGAAATCGTCCCTAAAATTGTTCTGGGATCATATTGGTTTGTGTCAAGATTTAAATCATTAATCACTCTTTTGAGCAAAGTACGCTGCGCACTAGTATCAACAATGGTGAAATTACGTGATAAGCCAATATTTTCACCATCACGTCGCAAAATTCGTACTGCTAAGGCATGAAATGTTGATACCCAAATTTCTTTTGCCACTTCAGCATCAACAAGTTGGGCAATTCTTTCACGCATTTCTCGTGCTGCTTTATTAGTAAACGTAATTGCCAAAATGCGCCAAGGATAAATATTTAAATCTTGTATGAGATGTGCAATACGATGTGTCAACACACGCGTTTTTCCTGAGCCAGCACCAGCCATAATCAATAATGGTCCCTGTGTCGTTTGTACTGCTTCTGATTGTCGATCATTCATTCCTGAAACAAGTGTTTCTAATGGCATATTGTTGTCCTTTATCTGTAAATTAGCTCTTTCTATTTTACCACCAATAGGCCGATATCTCTATTCACTGCATCAGGATTTTTTATTACCCGTTATGATAAAATATCAAATTGTGTTAAACTATGAGTGACCAAATCCCATTTTATGGACAAAACAAAAGAAAGTGTATCAAAAATGAAACTTAGACCATTAGAGAAAAGAGATTTATCCTATATTTATGAACAGGAAAATTCTCGTCGCGTCATGGCACTTTGGTTTGAGGAACCTTATTCTTCATTTGACGAACTACAAATTTTATATGATCGTCATATTTTAGATCAAACTGAACGCCGCTTTGTTATTGAGGATAACGAATCGTTCATTGGTGTCGTCGAATTAATGGATATCGACACGCTTCATCGTCATACTGAAATTCAAATTATTATACATAGTAAATATCAGGGCCATGGTTATGCACAAAGTGCGATGAAAGCCGGCATTGAATATGCCTTCACAGTGCTTAATATGCACAAAGTCTATCTGTATGTCGATGTCAAAAACGCAGCAGCTGTTCATATTTATAAAAAAATTGGTTTTATCGCTGAGGGAACCTTGCGAGAACATTTCTTTGCCGAAGGTCGCTACCATGATAGTCTCATGATGGGTATTTTTAAATCAGAATTTGAAAAATCAACAAAATAAAAACTAACAATTACAAAAATTGTTAGTTTTTATTTTGTGGGCACATCAAATCGATCAAGATGCCACGTTTGAATGATTGTAGTTAATTTTTTGGCATAGGAAGGATCGGTCGCATAGCCATCTTGCGTCAAAGCTTGTGCAGCAGTGGCATAGTCCTTTGCCGCCAAAACGTGTTGATATTGGTTTGTATTCCAACTAGTCCCACGATACAAGAGCATCGCGTGAGCTTTCATACTCTCTTGCCAACTACTGTAAGCAGCAAAACGCCCTTGAATCGTGATCCACTGCCCATTTTCATATTCTTTAGTTGGCAATATCACACTTTTTTGTCCTGCGTCTGCCTTGATGCCGTATAAATTATGATATTGAGTTGCTAATGTACTTGTATTCCAATTGGATTCTAAAATGGCTTGCGCAATACTAATTGAGGCAATGACATGATATTTTTCTTGCAATTCACGCGCATACGGTGCTAATTGATTAATCCAAGCAGCTTTTTGAGCATGGTCAGCATCCTCTGATTGTGTTTGTTGCCGTTGATAAATAACCGTCTCTGAAACCATAGAGGCAACGACCACCAAAGCAAAAAGGCCACCGATTAACCATAATAATCGTTGTTGGCGCAGTTTTTTTTTGGATTTACGACGCTTTTTCTTTGCCATTAATATTGATCCATTAGTAGTAGTTGCTTAAATCTTTCTGATTCATCACGAAGAAGTGATGGTTTACCTGACAAAACAAATTTGCCTGCTTCTAAAAAGTATACTTTATCAACATTTTCAATACCTGTCAAATGATGCGTTACCCAAATAATCGTACGATCTTGCAAAACTGAAAAGATTTGTGTCAAGACATCATGTTCAGTTTTTGGATCAAGAGATACTGTTGGCTCATCCAAAACAACAATAGGTGCTGCCTGCAATAAAATACGCGCCAAGGCAAATCGTTGCTGTTCACCACCTGAAAATCGAGCGCCAGCTTCACGCATTTGTGTGTGATATCCCTCTGGCAAAGCGTCAATTAGCGGTTGTAAACCAGCTTGTTTGATGGCCTCTGCTACTGCATCATCAGAAGCATGAATATTACCCATGCGCACATTATTCAATATTGTTGAATCAAATAAATAAGCTTGTTGATCCAAAACAGCTACCAATTCTGACATTTTTGGCTGTAATTGGCTAACTGGCTGACCACCAATAGTAACTTCGCCTTGATTTGGATTGATATCGCCTGCCAGCAGTTTTAATATAGTTGTTTTACCAGCACCCGAACGGCCCAATAATGCAATTTTTTCGCCTGATGTTATTGTCAAATCTAAATGATCAATTATTGTTTTATCAGCATAAGCAAACGTTACTTTATCAAATTTCACTACCGTATTTTTAGGAATTAGTGCACTTTCAATCTTTTTAACTGCGGGCAACTGATTCAAGCGTGTCATACTATCTTCATAAACCGATGCTTCACTAACGCCTTGATTAACACCAACAAAACTATCAACCAATGGGAATATTGCTAATGTGAAAGCTGCGATATAGTTGACCAAATCACGGTCATTAGCAAATTGATTGCCCGCCCAAATCAATGTTGTAATCGTCAATAATAATACCAACATTTGAATTAAGAAATCACGCCACCACCCAAATTTCATACTTTTATTTTTAACACTAGCCAATTCTGACATCACTTTGCCCTGCCGTGAGACCAAATCAGCTTGTCTACCCGAGAGCACCCAGTCCTGTAATCCCAAGATAGCATCCGTCGCTTCAGTATAAAGTTGATTCTGTAAAGCTTTTTGACGGCGAACACCATTGTAATTCCATTTTAAGCTTAGCAAAGGAATCACGATTAAAATAACAGCCAGTATAAAAAACCACCACAACATAAATTGCCAATTAACAACGCCAAATCCAATGCTGACAAAAATATACAACATGATGCCAGCACCGAGTGGAAATAGTGTTCTGAGATAAAGATTTTGCAATCGATCTAAATCATCAGCTAACAAACTAAGTATATCACCCGTCTGCATACGACCACGAATGCTACCTGCTGTGCTCGCAACACTCTCATAAAGTCGTCGCCTTGTTTTTGATACAATACGTAATACCCAATTGTGTGACACCAAACGTTGCGCATAGCGAAAGACTGGCCTTGCAATACCAAAAGCACGCGTTAATACGATAGGCACATAAATAATTAAAATATTTTCAGGATGTTGTGCCGACCTTGAAATTAAGAATCCAGAGACAAACATCAAAGCGCCTGCTGCAAAAGTAGTCATGAAGTTTAAAAATATTGACCAAAACAAACCAGATTTTTGTTGCCGCAAAAATGGCATAATCCAATGATCATTTTGAAGTAACTTTTGAATTTTTTTCATACCAATTTACCTCGATACAATTCATGACGTAGGTGATTAAGCGCACTATTTTCATCGGCTAACAATATTTTAGGCTCACCAGTTTCAACAATTTGACCATTTGCTATCACTAAAACATAATCCATTTGATCTAACCAATGTAGACGATGTGTCGCAAAGAAAACTAAGTGATTTGCTAAAATTGGCGCCATGGTTTGTTTTAATTCAACTTCAGTTTCAATATCCAAATGAGCAGTTGGTTCGTCAAAAAGCAACACTTTTCGTTGAGGATCAAGTAACATTCGCGCTAACGCTACGCGCTGCGCTTGCCCACCAGATAGCTGACGACCACTCTCACCTATCATTGTATCGAGTCCATCCGGCATTTCACGAACCAAAGAAGACAGTCCTGCCCGTTCAATAGCTGATTCAACCGTCACATCATCCGTATTTGGTGTATAAAATTTAATATTATCACGTAAAGAAGCATGAAAAATATAGGGAGATTGCGGCATGTAGAAAAACTGTTTTTGCCAATTTTGCTGGGTCAGGTGTGACAATGTTTGACCATTCACAATAATTGAGCCTTCATTTGGCTGCAAAAAACCGCCCAAAAGCTTCAATAGCGTTGATTTTCCTGAACCACTCTCCCCGACAATCGCAATTTTTTGATATCCTTTTGCACTGACGTTAATGTTTGTTAGTGTTGGTACCGTATCGTATGAAAAAGCAACATCAGCCAAATTTAATTCAGAATTCGTTTGCCACGTTGCCAGTGTCAACAAATCTTGTTCTGGAACACTTGGCATATCAATAACCGTTAATACGTCAGTCAGAGCATTTTTGCCGTTTAAAGTTGCATGATAATCATCTGCAAAGTTACGTAGTGGCAAAAAATATTCTGGTGCCAAAATTAAAATAGATAGTGCCGGCAAGAGTGTCATCTTACCATTCATAAGATCAAAACCCAAAAACACGGCCACAATTGCAATAGAAAGTGTGGTAAAAAAGTCTAATGCAAATGTAGAAGTGATTGCTATGCGGAGTGTCCGCATTGTCGTCTTACGATAATCCTCTGAAATGTTATAAATTTCTGACCCATAAGATTGTGATAAACCAAGCTGCTTCAATGTTGGCAAACCACGTAAAGCATCCACAAAACGATTATTTAAATTTTTAAAATTAGCAAACTCAGCATCCGCTTTACTCTGTGCAGCTAAACCAAGAATAATGAAAAATAAAATTACCACCGGAAAAATTAATAATAAAAATAACCCTTGTTCCCATTTTAAGAAAAAGATGTAAAGTAAAATCAACCATGGAATAATACTCAAATCAAAAACTTTAATCAGCAACAATTGAAAATAATTTTTGACATTGTCTAAGCCAACGCCAAGTGTTGTAACCGCATTTCCAGTACCTGATTTTGTAATGACACTTGGCCCAATTTCCGCGTACTTTGCCAGTAATTGTACACGATAAGACTCGACCGCCTGATCTGAAAAGTGGGCCATCAATGAATTTTTAAAAACGACCAGCAATTGCCGAACTAAAAAAGCAATCGCAAAAGCAAGCACTTGATTCACCACACTTGTGATACCATTACCTTGCCATAAAGCAACAAGAACTTTGGCAAGAAAAATACCCTGAAACAATATTGCAAATGCTTGTAATCCTGTAAATACAACCAGAGTTGCCAATATTTTTATAATGCCCGGCACGGCAAACAATCTTTTATCTATCATCTACTATCTATTGTTTGCTGAAAATTCAATTATTCAGCATACTCTCCTTAAACTAAAAAACGCTCACATCAATTGTAAACGTTTTTTGTTTTATTATTCAACCACTTTGTCCGCGACAATGCGCTTACGGAATACCCAGAAACTCCAAATTTGGTAAGCAAGGGTAATTGGTAAGGCAGTTAAGACGACAATAGTCATCACTTTTAAAGTGTAAGGTGACGAAGATGCATTAATGATTTTTAGGCTGTGTAATGGATCAGCTGCAACCATCACACGAGGAAACATACCTACAAATAGCAAAACGACAACTTCCACTAATGTCAAACCAGATAACACAAATGGCACACCCTCTTTTGTCTTAGCAATAGCCAAGTACCAACCAAGCAAGGTTGTTACAACAATTGCTACCAGAATTAGCAAAGTCCACAATGTTTTTGTTTGCAAAAAGTCAGTGTAGAAAAACAGCAAAACAGCAAACAATGCTTCACCTGCCAAAAGTAGTGGATACAAAACTTTTAGCTGTGTTAAAGCACGAACACGCAAATCACCATCAATCCGCAAACGCGTGTAGTTAAGGCCGTGAACATAGCTCATTAGTGCAACTGCGACACCGCCCACTAGTGTAAATGGCGTAACATAATCGAAGAATCCTGCCGAAATGTTACCTTTGGCATCCATTGGCATACCGGAAACCATCGCTGTAAAAATCATACCTAAGAAGAATGGTGCAATGAACGAAGACAGCGCAATCAATCTTTCCCAAAGTTGCGTACCTTGAATAGTTGGCATGTGCTCACGAAATTCAAATGACACACCACGGTAAATCAATGCCATCAAGACAATAAACAAAAGTAAATAAAAACCAGAAAATAGTGATGCATACCAATAAGGAAAGGCAGCAAAAGTGGCACCACCAGCAGTCAAAAGCCAGACTTCGTTGGCATCCCAATTCGGTCCAATCGCTTCATATAGCGCCTGCCGATCTTTTTGATTTCGTGCGTTAAAGGCAAACTGCATACCAACGCCAAAGTCATAACCCTCTAAGAATAAGAATCCTGACCACAAAACAGCTATTAATATGAACCATAAAATTTGTAGAAAACTCATTATGCTTCTACCTCACTTCCTGATAGATGTTCATAAGGGTCACGTGGTGAAGCTTCTGCTTCTTCCTCTGCATCCGGACCAGCATGAAGCACGCGTCGAGACAACCAAATCATGACACCACCCAAGGCAGCAAAAGTTAAGAAGTAAACAATGTTAGAAATCAGCAATGAAGCAGCTGAAACATTTGGCGAAACAGCATCTGCGATTGTCATCAAACCATAAACAACCCAAGGGAAACGACCCAATTCAGTGACCAACCATCCGGCTGTATTAACCACGAATGGGAAAAATGTCATAACACCCATTATCCATAAGAACCAGCGCTGAGACAAAATTAAATTAGACTTCTTACGGTTAAACCATAGTGCAACAACGGCGACAAGGCCAAGTAATCCAGCGCCCATTGCCATCACACGGAATGAATAAAACAACGTATTTTCTGGTACATAGTAGTTTTTGATACCATCAGTTGTTTTACCGTATTTCTTTTCAAATTGCTTTTCAAGCTCAGTTGTACCAGTAGTTTTCCCGCCAGTCAAAGAGTGATTACCAAGAATTGACAATGCATAAGGAATTTCAATTTTGGCAATGACACGATGTGTTGCAGGATTAGTCACTGAAATCAATGACCAAGGTTGTGCTTTATCAGTTCTTTTGGATGCATCAAGAGTTGTATCAACACCTTCCATGGCAGCGTACTTCATAGGCTGCATTGACTGCAACTCAAAGGCATGTTGATCACCCGTAATCAAGGCGCCACCAACACCAACCAAAGCAACAACTAAGGCAACATTAATTGACTTACGGAAGAAATCAATTTGTTTGTCACCTTTTTTTAATTTGAGCAATTTAAACGCTGCCATGCCAGCAACGATAAAACCACCTGTTACAAAAGTACCAACTAAAACGTGCGGAAATTCGATCCAAAGCTGTTTGTTTGTCAGCAGAGCACCAAAACTTTTTAATTCAGCTCGACCCATGTGGTTGTCAATTGCATAACCAACTGGATTTTGCATGAATGAATTGGCTGCTAAAATCCATAAAGCAGAAATACTTGATGCAAAAGCGACAACCCAAATAAAAATTAAATGAATGGCTGGCTTAAATCGGTCCCATGTAAACGACCACAAACCAATAAAGGTTGACTCCGCAAAGAAAGCAACCAAAGCCTCAATCGCCAATGGCGCACCAAAAATGTCACCAACGTATCTTGAATATTCAGACCAGTTCATACCAAACTGGAATTCTTGAATAATACCTGTCACGACACCCACAGCAAAACTGAGTAAGAAAATCTTACCCCAAAACTGTGTCATTTTTTTGTACGTCTCATCTTTTTTGATGACATACAACGTTTCCATTAACGCAACGACAACAGCTAATCCTATTGACATTGGTACAAAGAAAAAGTGAAAAATCGTGGTCATCGCGAATTGGAATCGCGCTAAATCTAGTATGCCCACTAATGCAACCATAACTATTCCTCCAACGTATTGGTGTCGATTATTATGACAATCAATACTTTCAAATATTCAACTTGATGTATTACACAAGAAGTTCTCTATGAATAGTTTATCACTTGATAAGCTTGATTTAAAGGCTTTTATAATTTTTTGCAATAAAAATGTACCTTGTAATTTGGTCAAACAAAATTATAAGGTACATTTTAATTCAATTTAGTTAAAGTTCGTATCATCGTCCAAGAAAGTGTTAAGCACTTCTTCGACCATATCCCACTCTTTGTCGTCTTCAATTTGAATAAGTTCTTCTTCGGTAGCATCACCATTTTCATCAGGGTTGAAAATGTAGGCTTGTATATCAACTTCCTCATCATCCTCAACACCCTCAGGGACTAACAAAATATAATCTTTGCTATATTCATCAGAATGGAACGTGAAGAGAATTTCATAAAGCGCTTCATCACCGTTTTCATCAATTAGGGTAATTTTTTGTACTTCTTGGTTATTTTCACTCATAGTCATTTCCTTTAACTGTTAATGATTTCATTATAACGTAAACGCGCTGATCCGTATACCAAGAACAGCGCGTTTTGAGTTATTTAGTTAATTTACCGTTCGCATCCAGATAATTCTGTAAAATAAATTCTGCAGCAATTTTATCAATGACTTGTTTCCGCTTTTTACGTGATACATCAGCTTCTTCAATTAACATGCGTTCAGCTTGAACAGTTGTGAGCCGCTCATCTTGAAAATCCGTGGGCAAATTAAAGTGCTCTTCAACCATTTTGGCGTATTGACGAGCTGCTTCGGCACGGGGCCCTTCACTGTTATTCATGTTTTTAGGTAGACCCAGAACAACACCCTTAACTTGCTTTTCTTTGATAATCTCACCAAGACGCTCTAGTCCAAATTGCTCTTCATCCTCGTTGATACGAATAATTTCGACACCTTGTGCAGTCCAACCCATTGGATCACTGACCGCAACGCCCACTGTTCGACTACCAACATCTAATCCTAATAGTCGCATTATTTATCTAAATAGGCGTGTACGAGCTCTTCAATTATTTCGTCTCGTTCGTGACGTTTAATCAAATTTCGAGCATCATTCAAACGCGGAATATAAGCTGGGTCTCCAGACATCAAGTAACCTACAATCTGGTTAATTGGATTATAGCCCTTTTCTTCCAGTGCATTATACACAATTTCTAATGTTTCATGAATATCCTTAGGCAACTGATTTCCAAAGTCAAAAACAGCCGTTTCATCTCCTACTGTCATGGTACACGCTCCTTTCTCTTCAAAATGCAATGTGATTGACACATTGTTACTTACTACTCACTATAATACTAAATTATTTTCTCAATCAAGTTACAAAAAAATTACTTATCAGCTAAGAAATCTGCAACGGCTGCCAATGCGTCTGTGATACCATCAGGATTTTTACCACCTGCTTGTGCCATGTCTGGTCTGCCACCACCACCACCACCAATTTTTGGTGCAATGGATTTAATTAAATCTCCTGCTTTGATTCCTTGCTTAATCGCTTCAGATGAAGCAGCAACAATCAAGCTCACCTTACCTTCTGCAGCTGATGCCAAAACCAAAATATCAGAGGGCTGCTTTTCTTTCCAATTATCAGCCACTTGTCGGAGACCATCAATGCCATTCACAGTCAGCGCTTTCGCAATATAACTGTGATTGTTGACTGTTTGAACATCGTCAAAAATCTCGCCCGATTTAGCATTAGCTAATTGTGCGGCAAGAGACTCATTTTGACGCTGTGTATTACGCAATTCAGCTTGCAGTTCGCTCACTTTATTAGGTGTATCTATTAATTTTTGTGCTTTCAAGCCATTAGCAATTTGTTTCAATGCTTTTTCTTCAGACTGGTATAATGCTAATGCTGCTAATCCTGTGACAGCTTCAATTCGGCGTACACCAGCGCCAATACCGGATTCGCTGACAATTTTGAAAATGCCTAGTTCCGCCGTACTATTGGCATGCGTGCCACCATCAAATTCTTTGTTAAAATCACCAATAGAAACGACTCGGACTTTTTCACCATACTTCTCACCGAACACCGCCACAGCACCCAGTTTTCTAGCTGACTCAATATCTGTTTCAACCCATGTAATCGGCAAATTTTTGGCAATTTCTTGGTTGACCATTACAGCAATTTCATCTAAATCATTATCAGAAACTGGACCATCATGGTTAAAATCGAAACGTAAGTAGTCAGGTTCAACAAGCGAACCAGCTTGATGCACATCCCCACCTATCACATTCCGTAGTGCTTGATCAAGCATGTGGGTCGCTGTATGATTTTTTGAAACAGCAATGTGACGTGCCATGTCAACTTCAAGCGTAACACGGTCACCTAAATTAAAGTCAGATATTACTTCGACGGTATGAATATGCTGTCCATTTGGCGCTGTCTGTACATCAACAACATGTCCAATGAGCGCACCAGCCTGATTTGAAATGTCACCAAAGTCAGGCACTTGACCACCCATTTCAGCATAAAATGGTGTCACATCAAATACAAGTTGCGTTGTTTGACCTGCAGTGGCACTATCTAATAACGCGTCAACACCAGCGCTATCTTGACCAATAATCGCAACAATTTCGGCATTTGAAACCTTTGTTTCAGACCATCCAACATACTTAGAATCCACTTTCAAATCAGTTAGAACAGCATTTTGAACACCCATTGACTTGTCACTAGAACGTGCTGCACGAGCGCGCTCACGTTGCGCTTGTAAAGCATCACGATAGCCATCAACATCAACTGTTAAGCCTGCATCAGCAGCTTGCTCTTGTGTCAATTCTAGGGGGAAACCATACGTATCAGACAGTTTGAAAGCATCCAGACCGCTAATTTGGTGTTGACCATTCTTTTTGGCGTCAGCAATCACGTCATTCAATAAAGCCAAGCCACCAGCTAATGTTACATTAAATCGTTTTTCCTCAGAGGCAATTGTTTTTTGAATTTTCGTTGCGTTTTCTGAAATTTCTGGATAATAACTCACCATAATTTCACCAACAACTGGGACTAACTTAGTCAAAAATTCGCCCTTAATGCCTAACTTTTGTCCATGCAATACAGCACGACGAAGTAAACGACGGATAACATATCCGCGTCCTTCGTTTGACGGCAACGCACCATCACCAATTGCAAATGTGATAGCACGAATATGATCGGCAATCACTTTAAAACTAGTATTGCTTTCACTATCTTGACTATCATCATAAACAAAACCATCTGTTAAAGCTTCTGTGGCATGAATAATAGGCAAGAAGAGATCAGTATCAAAGTTAGTTCGACCATTTTGGAAAACAGAAACGACACGTTCCAATCCCATACCTGTATCGATATTTTTATGTGGTAATTCAGGGTATTGCGAATTATCAGTCAACCCCGGCAAATGATTAAACTGTGAAAACACGATATTCCAAATTTCTAAGTACCGTTCATTTTCACCACCGGGATACATTTCAGGATCATTGTCTGGTAAATCTTGAAATGCTGGTCCCCGATCAAAGAAAATTTCTGAATCAGGACCTGATGGGCCCTCACCGATATCCCAAAAATTATCTTCTACTTCGTAAATATGGCCATCTGGTAAATCTGTTTTTTCCTGCCAAATTTGTTTTGCTTCTTGATCTTTCGGGTAAACAGTGACATAAAGCTTTTCTTTATCCAAACCATACCACTCTGGACTCGTGAGCAGTTCCCATGCCCATGGAATCACTTCGGCTTTGAAATAGTCACCAATTGAAAAATTACCCATCATTTCAAACAAAGTATGATGACGTGCTGTCTTGCCTACATTTTCAATATCATTGGTACGAATAGCTTTCTGAGCGTTTGTAATACGCGGATTTTTAGGCACCACTGTACCATCAAAATATTTTTTTAATGTCGCAACACCTGAGTTAATCCACAATAGTGTTGGATCATCTTGCGGAATCAGATTTTTTGAAGGCACGATTTCATGCCCTTTAGAAGCAAAAAAGTCTAAAAACATTTGACGAATTTCTGCTGAACTCAACTCTTTCATGACAAGTTTTCTCCTTAATTAATATAAAAAGACCAAAACAAAGTGCGGACGCTTTACCGTGGTACCACCGCAATTTGTAATGATCTTTGATCTTTACCTTTATAGCTCATAACGCCGAGACGCGGTGATTTTTCAATCACATCTAGTTTTGGGAGCACAACCTCATATACGTGTGTTTTTCATCAGCCAACACATTTCTAATTGACAATACACAAGGCCATATATCCAATGCCAAATCAATTATATCATATCACCAACCAATATGACTATCAGTTTGTGGTAATACAATTTTTCCCGCTTCTAAATCTGAAAAAGCCTGATCAATAATCGCCAACGCTTTGGTTAGTTCTTCTTCCTTAATGACTAGTGGGGGCTGAAAACGTAAAATATTGCCTCTCAAGCTAATCATAATCGCGCCAAGCTCAAATATACGGTATATCAATTGATTGGTCGCATGCGTGTCTGGCTGTCCTTGATTATCAATGATATCAATGCCGCCATTTAAGCCATACATGCGAACATCACCGATAAAATGATAACGTTGTGCTGCATTTTCAAAAAATGTTTTTGCAATTTTCCCTAATTCATACGAACGCAAAACCAACTGTTCTTGCTCGATAATGTCTAATGTCGCCAGCGCTGCTGCTGCCGTGACTGGATTACCGGCCGTTGTATAAACGTTAGCAGGCGCTGATAAACTCGACATGATATCTCGACGTCCCACAACTGCACTTAATGGTAAGCCACTTGCAATTGATTTACCAATGCTCATCAGATCAGGTACTATACCAAAATGATCAATAGACCACATTTTTCCTGTTCGACCAAGCCCTTGATTAACTTCATCAACAGCAAACACAATATTATGTTCACGCGTAAAATTATAAACTAACGTCATAAAACGTTGTGGGGCTTTAACAATGCCACCATCACCTTGAATTGGCTCGATAATGACTAACGCCACTTCATCGGCGGGTAAATAGGTTTCAAATGGTAGCATAAATTGTTTGAATAGTCGATTAGAAAAATCGTCATCACTTTCATTAACCAAGCGTTGCGTTTGATCGGGATATGGTACTTTAATAACATCTGGCAGTAGAGGGCCAACTTTTCGCGTCATATTCAAACTCACACCTGAAATTGACATAGAGCCATACGTCGACCCATGATAAGCACCAGTGAAGCTAACAACATAGGATCGGCCAGTATATCCGCGAGCAAATTTGATAATCGCATCATTAGCATCAGAACCAGAATTGCCAAAAGCGACTTGTTTATCAAAATTTCCTGGTGCAATATCTGCCAGACGTTTTGCCAACTGAGCTGTTGTTGTGTTAGCAAAGTAAGCCGGCGTATACTGAATTAATTTCTGCGCTTGCTGGGTAATTGCCTCAACCACTTTTGGATGTGAATGCCCCGTATTGGTAGCACTAGCACTGGCTAACAAATCAATATAGTCGTGACCATTGGCATCAGTAATAATGGCACCACTACCATGATCAATCACAATATCAAAATACTTAACTCGTGTTGCATCAGCTAAATAAACCTTTTCTTCATTTAAAATTTCCGTATTTTTCGACATATGAGGCAGCTTTCATTTATGATTTGTGTACAATAAAAGCCCTGAAACAACAGGACTTTGTCAATTAATTTCGAGATAATTTACTATGTTTGGCACCATAAATGGCATAAATTATCAAACCTAGTGCAAACCAGCCAAATGCGTATATTTTAGCCTGATCATCTAATTCATAAAAAATGAATCCTGATCCTAAGGCAGCTAACGCTGGTAACACAGGATAAAATGGCATTTTGAAGCCAGGTTCTTGAATATCCTTACCTTCACGTGGGCGCAAAGCATAAATACCAAGGGAAACAATCATAAAGGCAATTAATGTACCAGCAGAAATCAAACCAGCTAACTCAGTGAAACTGAAAACCGATCCAATCAAAATTGCAATTACTGATAATGCTAATAACGCATTGTTAGGAAGCCCCTTATCGTTAACCTTACCCAAAAAGTTTGGCAACAAACCATCACGTCCAAAAGCATACAGCAATCGTGATCCTGCAAGCATCATACCAATGATGGCTGTGAACATACCAATCAAAGCAACAATAGACAATAGATTTGAAGTAAAGACATGTCCTGACTGCAATAATGCCCAAGCAGCTGGCGCAGCATTGTCAGCATACTTAGAATAAGGGAACATACCAACCAGAACCAAAGCAACCGTAACAAACAAAATCGTAGCAATGATGAGTGATCCAATAATACCACGAGGCATCGTCTTCTTTGGGTTCTTTGCTTCAGCGGAGTTAGCTGCAATCGAATCAAATCCGATATAAGCCAAGAATATTTGTGAGGCACCGGCGAATATGCCTGTCCAACCACCGAACTCCGTACCAGCCTTGTGCGCTGGAATAAATGGTACATAGTTACTAGGATGAATTGCTGTCAAACCAACAGCAATAAAAATCAAAATGACAGCAACTTTACCGATAACCAACACATTTTCTACTCGAGCGGTTGTATTTGTACCTCGCCAAAGTAAAATAGCAACAATCAAAACAGCAAACAAGGATGAAATATCAATTATGCCACCATTACCTGCAACAAATGATCCTGCTAACGCTTTCGGCAACGCTAAATGATGAGACGCTAAAAATAGTTTGAAATTAGCTGACCACCCTGACGCAACGAATGCAACAGCAATAAAGTACTCAGCCAAAAGTGCCCAACCAGCTATCCATCCAAAAACCTCACCAAACACAACATTAGCCCATGAATAAGCAGAACCCGCAAATGGCAATGCAGATGCAAATTCAGCATAGGCAAAGGCCGCAAGTCCGGCCACTATCGCAGCAATAACAAACGAAATTGCAACTGCTGGTCCCGCATGATTAGCTGCAACAATTCCCGGTAAAGTAAAAATGGCTGTGGAAACAATAGTTCCAATTCCTAGCGCCAACATTTCTTTGACACCCAAAGTTTTACGTAAGTGTCGATCACTTTCCGTAAAACTTACAGGCGACGCTTTGTGAAACCAGCCTGTTTTTTTATTTAATTCTGACATATGTTTATCCCTTCAACGCTTAAAAGTTATTATAATATATTAACATTTTCTCATCTTAGTGTCAACATTCCCATGAAAATAAAATGAAAGTTATTATATTTTTATTATCATGGGATAAACTCCCTCAAATAAAAAAACCACCTTTTAAGGTGGTTTAGCAGTTTAAGCGAAAATAGTTGTCATAATCAAAATGACAATCAAACCTGTCACTGAAATAATTGTTTCTAGTACCGTCCAAATTTGGAACGTTTGCTTAACACTCAAGTCAAAGAATTCTTTAAAAATCCAGAAACCAGCATCATTGACGTGCGATGCTATCAATGAACCGGCACCAATTGCTAAGGCAACAAATACTGGTAGTAATGTATTTCCTGGATTAGAAGCCAAAATACCTGTAACAATACCAGCAGCAGTCATGCCCGCAACAGTTGCTGAACCAACTGAGACACGCAACACCGCAGCAACAGCCCAAGCAAATAGTACCACAGCGATAGGGCTCATTGAGCCCCCTGCTTGGAAAGTTGTAGCAATTTTGTCAGATAGGCCAGAGGTAACCAAGACACCACGCAAAGCACCACCACCACCAACAATTAACAGAATACCTGCAACAGCAGCCATACCTTCATTTAGTGATTTACCTACTTCAGTCATAGACTTTTGTTGCCAGATTCCCATTGTAAAGATAGCAAATACCAAAGCAATTGTCATAGCAACCGCAGGATTGGCAGCAAACTCAACCACTTGGTCAACCATTGTTGGATTTTTAGGAGTCACACCACCAGTGTATATTAGCTTATAAACGGTAGCTATAATCATAAATATCAATGGAAAGACAGAGGTCAAAACTGACAAACCAAAGTTTGGTGTTGCTTTGAGATCATATTCCTTGACTGGTCCTACTGCTTCTATTTCTGTTTTAAATTGGAATGCACCAGGTGCATATTTTTGAGCAAGTTTAGTAAACATTGGCCCAGCAACCACGGCAGTAATCACTGACACGACCAAACCAAAGATCAACATCATACCAATATTAGCACCCAAAGCTGATGCAACAGCGGTTGGTGCTGGCTGTGGTGGTAAGAAGCCTTGAGCAGAGCTCAAAGCAGCAGTCATTGAAACACCTAAATAAAGTAATGGCACGCCGGCTTCAATGGCAACTGCGAACACAATTGGTATCAAAAGTACCATACCAACACCAAAAATCATTGAAATACCAATAATAAATGATGCAATCAAAACAGCCCATTGCAAGCGTTTCACACCAAACCAATCAATTAATGTCTTGGCAATGCGATATGAACCACCTGCGTCTGCCACCAAACGACCAATCATTCCACCAAAGATGAAAATAACTGAGTTGGGACCAAGAATATTTCCGACGCCTTGTGCACCGAGGACAGCGTCAGGAATTTGCATTGGCTTCATGCCAAGCAGCAGCGCTAAAATAAACGCAGTGATAATTAATGATACGAATGTGTTTAATTTTAATTTTGCAATCAACAACAACAAAATTAAGATGGACACGATCAACATGACGAATTCCATGTGTATATATAGCCGGCTTAAAAACCGCTTTCTCCTTTTATGGTTATCAGTAAAAGCTAATGTAGACACCAATATTTAACCGTACTTAAATATTTTGATTAGCTGTTTACTTAGAATGTTTTCTTTGATAATTAGCAATATTTTCATATTCCGTCTGCAATTGGCGCGATAATCTGATGAAAATTGGTGCTAATTCTCGATAAGCCTCGAAATTTTCCGGATCTGGTTGGTAAGTATTAGAAGCACCAACATACTTTTCAATTTCGTACAAATCGTCAATCTTACCCAATGCTTTTTGGGCAACAATTACTGCTGCCAACGAACCAGATTCAAATGCCTCTGGCACAGTTACTGGTTGTTCGAAGATATCAGCGAACATTTGACGCCAAAGTGGTGACCGAGCAAAGCCACCAGTGGCTTGAATTGACTTCAGTCCACCAACAACTTCTTCCAAAGCTAGGCTGACCATATAAACGTTGAAAGTAATGCCCTCTAAGACAGACCTTAGCATGTGGGCACGCGTGTGTGCATGGTTAAGTCCAAAGAATGAACCGCGAGCATTAGCATCCCAAATTGGTGCACGTTCGCCACCTAAGTATGGATGGAAAATCAATCCTTCTGATCCAGCTGGAATGCGAGAAGCAATTTCAGTCATCAAATCATACGCATCTTCTCCCAGCAAAGCAGCGGTAGATTTTTCAGCGTCAAACATGTTATCACGTGCCCAACGGAATACATCACCACCATTATTAACGGGACCACCAACGACCCAATGATCCTTATCCAATGCGTACGTAAAAGTACGTCCCTTAGGATCAATCACTGGTTCATCAGCAACCACGCGAATAGCACCAGACGTACCAATAGTAATGGCCGCCACACCCGGTTTAACAGCATTAACACCCAAATTTGATAGTGGCCCATCGCCAGCACCATAAACAAAAGGTGTGTCTGCTGGAATACCAATCACCGCAGCATACTCAGCGACCATATTTGTTTCATATTCATATGGTTCAACCGGTTTTGGTAATTGTGATTTTGTGACGCCAGTCACTGTAAGTGCCTGTTCATCCCAATCAAGATTGAAAATATTAAACAATCCAGTACCAGAGGCAATCGAAATATCCATTTTATTGCTGCCAAACAAGCGATGGAATAAATACTCTTTGATACCTAAATAGTGCGCAGCATTTTCATAAACGTCATGATGTTCCTCTTTCAGCCATAATAGCTTTGACAAAGGTGCCATCGGATGAATAGGCGTTCCAGTTTTTTTATAAATTTGAGCGCCTAAACCATTAGATTTCAGTTCTTCTGTATACTTAACTGCTCGTGTATCAGCCCACGTAATAACACGTGTCAATGGCTTCCAGTTTTTATCAAAAGCAATTAAAGAATGCATCGCTGAACTGAATGAAACGGCGGCAATTTTGTCACCGTCTTTTAAATCAGCAGCACGCACGACATCAGTTAATGCTTCAATTAGGGCATCAAAAATTTCATTTAGGTCTTCTTCCGCCATATCTGGTACATCACGATACAATGGATAACCTTTATTAGCACTGGTTACAACCTGATCTTTATCGTCAAACAAAACTGCTTTAGTTGACGTTGTGCCTAAATCGACACCAATCATATATTCCATGTGTTCACCTCAAATTACACAATTAATAATTGTTAAACGTTGAACATTATTGCATTAACACAGAAAAAGCTCCCAATATGGGAGCTTCTATCCAAGAAAACGAACAGATTCTTATTACTTGGCAGCGTCCATTGCGTGACCACCGAAGCCGTTACGCAAAGCTGAAACAACCTTACCTGTAAATGTGTCATCTTGCAATGAACGGTAACGCATTGCCAAAGACAAGTAAATAACTGGTGCTGGAACATCCAAATCCAATGATTCCTGCACTGTCCACTTACCTTCACCTGAAGAATGCATACGACCAGCAATAGCATCCAAATGTGGATCCTTGGCGAACTGTTCTTCAGCCAATTCCATCAACCATGAGCGGATAACTGATCCGTGGTTCCACAACTTTGAAACAGCTTCATAGTCGTAGTCAAATTGTGAGGCTTCCAATACTTCGAATCCTTCGGCAATTGCTTGCATCATACCGTATTCGATACCGTTGTGAACCATCTTCAAATAATGACCTGATCCCAAACGACCTGTATACAAGTAACCATCTTCTTCAGCGATTGACTTGAAAAGTGGTTCAATAACTTGCCATGCTTCGGCGTCATCGCCACCAATCATGAAGTTACCACCATTACGGGCACCGTTCATACCACCTGAAGTACCGGCATCAAAGAACTTGATACCTGCAGCAGTTGTACGCTTGTTTTGTTCCAAGTTGTCTTTGTAGTTAGAGTTACCACCATCAATAATGATGTCACCCTTGTCCATCTTGGCAATCAATGTATCGATAGTTGAGTTAGTTGGTACGCCTGCTGGCACCATAACCCAAACAGCTTTAGGAGATGGCAACTTTGACAACATATCATCGATGTCTGAAGCGCCTTCAATTGAAGCTGAATAGTCAGTTGCTTCTTTGACGAAGTCAGCATTCAAATCGAACGCTACCACTTCATGACCGTTATCAACGGCGTTCTTAACCAAGTTCAAGCCCATCTTACCAAGGCCGATCATCGCAAACTTCATGTTTACATACCTCTTTATTTTTTGTGTTTTTAGTACACTTTTATTATATGAAAATAATTTACAGTTTGCAACCCTTTATTGAAAAATGTTTTCTCATCTTGTATGATTAGTATATTGGAGTACAAATTACTATGCCGAAAAACATCATTACCCAACTCAGGGTACAGCGCAAACAATATAATACAACTGAACAGAAATTAATTGATTATATTATTCATAATGTTTCACAGGCACAAGAAGCCACGATTCAAGAAATGTCTGATGGTTCTGGTGTTTCAACAGCAACCATTTCACGATTTGTCAAAAAAATTGGTTTCGATTCTTTTCGTGATTTTTCAGTTGATCTTGCCCGCATCTCAGTTCAGAAATCACCTGTGGAATTTTTTGGGGAAATTGTGGACACAGATGACACCGTTGCCATTGCTCAAAAGGTTTTTCGTGGCGCTGAAAATGCACTCGCAGCTACGGTTAATAACTTGACAATTGACCAACTAGAGCAAGCCACGCAATGTTTGATTAGTGCACGACGGGTTGGCTTTTTTGGCATTGGTGGGTCGTCAATTGTTGCTTTTAACGCCTATCACAAATTTTTACGAACACCGATTGATGTCATTGCCCATCCTGATTATGACGTCCAATTAATGCAGGCCGTTAGACTTGATCACACGGATGTTGCCGTTGTCATTTCGCATTCTGGACGTAACAAAGATACTTTGCTAATTGCTCAAAAATTATCTGAGAATCATGTCAAAATCATTGCTATTACATCTTTCCCAGACTCACCGCTTGCTAAACTTGCAGATTTAGTGTTGTTATCCCTAGCCGAAGAGGTTAATTTTCGTAGCGAATCAATGAGTTCACTGATAGCCCAAATCACGATTATTGATACCCTGTTCACTTTGGTTGGTTCACAATTATCGGAAGACACACAAAGTGTCGTTGATACGATGCGCGATACAATTGAAGAAACACGTGCACAATAAAAAGCGACGTTTATAAATAAACGTCGCTTTTTATTGTGCTTTCAACATAGCTAGTATTTGGTTGGTAATCATATCAATAGCAACCTTATTTTGTCCACCCTCGGGGACAATGATATTTGCATAGCGCTTGGTTGGCTCAACAAATTGATGATACATTGGCTTCACTGTCGCAAGATATTGTTCAATAACACCACGAACCGTGCGACCACGTTCTTCAATATCTCGTTCCAAACGTCGTAAGAAACGAATATCATCATCAGTGTCAACGTACACTTTTAAATCAAGTAAATCACGGACTCGTTTGTCATTAAATAACAAAACGCCGTCAACAATAATGACATCAGCTGGAAGCACATGAATCACATCACTGGAACGTGTGTGTTTCTCATAATCATAGACAGGTTTGTCAATAGCTTCTCTAGCCAACAAGCGACCTAAGTCAGCAACAAACAAGTCAGTTTCAAAAGAATCAGGGTGATCATAATTCGTTTTGACGCGTTCTTCAAATGGCTTGTCAGACTGGTCGCGATAGTATGCATCTTGTTGTAACAAAATAGCACTGTTATCAGGAATACGTGCCACTAATTCGCGACTCACTGTCGTTTTTCCCGAGCCAGAACCACCGGTTACACCAATGACTAATGGTTTTTGCGCCATTATTTTCTTCCTCCCTCACTTGCTTCAATGCCATCTTGCAAACCGGCCATATCTTGTTTCATTGCTCTAAAATCATGATTATCAATTGGTAAGTGCTGCTCAAACTCATCAAAAATCAATAAACTGCCTACCATATCATCAGCCTCGAAATCTAACACATGACCAGCAAATTGATGATCATCAGCGAGAAAATGCAAATGCCAGCCAGCCGCAGTAGCGCCACCGAAGACAGCTGGTGCATAATAACCAACAAGTGTGCCTTGCACATCACGGGTTTCAAATTCTGGTTGGTGCTGCGCAACTGTCAAAAGACTAGGATACGGTTTTGTCTGTTTTGGTGCCACGCGAACATGAACGTGAGTAAAATGACCATGTAATTTCAAAGCTGAAAAAACGTTGTCGATTTGTTTTTCTGTTAATTGCGATGATAAATTTTGGTAAGTCGTTGCATTAAATGGTAATTGATAACTAATGTCTGGCTGATCAAAATGAACTGACGCGAATGGTAATGTCGTTTCCTTATCAGTAATATGGTTCACTGCACCGGTACTATCTGCTTGGTAAACATCACCATTTAAAATGATGACTTCGCCATCCAACCCATCCAGTGTTCCAATGCCTGTATCACCGTGTGTAAGCAATTCACCGACCGTAATCGTTCCCGCCATTTGCTTGGCCATTAATTGTGCTAAAGTACCATGCTGATATACTGTTGTCATTTTTTTGCCTCATTTCTACTAATTCTTATTTTAAGTGAATAAAAAAGGACTGTAAAGCCCTTTTACTATTTTGCACCCAATTGATTCAATTTTTACTATGAGGTAATCGCATCGCTAACAAAATACCAATTGCTGGTACCAATATAAACCAACCACTAGTTCGCGTCAATGCTACACCAATTGACTCAATTCGACCAAAACGAGTCACTAATATACCCAAAATGACAACGCTTCCTGCGCCAATAACCTGACGCATAGTTGTAATGACCGCTGTGCCATGGCTCACAAGTTCTTTTGGTAAAACATTATTTGCTGCAGTCACAGCTGGCATCATGATAAAAGCGTTACCACCTTCAAGCAAAATAGCTGCCACTAGACCAAAAAGCCATGATTGCGTACCTAACTGATTTAACAAAAGATAGCCAACAATCATCATTACCATGCCAATATAAACAAGATTTTTCAATCCTATGCGCGTTAATAAATAACCCGCCCTTGGGTTTAATTGGCTGAGTACAACCGCTGCCGGTACCATAAGCAGTCCAGACCATAGTGGCGTAATATGAAAGACACGTTGATAAAATAGTGGCATCAAGACCGTAGCTGTAATCAGTCCTGAATAAGATAGTCCTGTCAAAATCATAGCTGGCGTAAAACCACGATACTTAAATACTGATAAATTAAGAAATGGTTGTTGATGACTCATTTGACGGACAACAAAAGTCACTAATAAAGCGATGCTTATGATGACAATAAGCCACCATGTTATCGTTAGTTTCGTGTTTGCAATAGTTGATAGACTGTATAGTAACCCACCGAAACCAATTAACGTGATTGCCGATACCCAATCAAATTTTGAATGATGAATGGTATGCGTATTTTCAATTAAAGGTTGCAAACTCACGGTGAGCAGGACCAGAGTTACAAGAAATAATCCAAATAAAGCCCGCCAAGAAACATACTGCAAAACGATACCAGAAATAATTGGTCCCACTGCTAGAGCTGACCCCATCACCAAACCAACCACGCCCATGGTGAGACCACGATCTGATTTCGCTGTATTTTCAATGATAACACTTTGAAATGTGGGAAAAAGCGCACCGACAGCTATGCCTTCCAGTAATCGGCCAACAATGATACCAGCAAAAGATGGTGTGAGCATAGCAATTGCGGTGCCAATCACAAATACTGTAACAATACCATTCAACAGTGGCTTCAATAAAATGTTATCTAGCAACCATGGACTGAGCGGCATCACCAAGGTCATGGCGACCATAAAACCGGTTGTTAACCACTGTACAGTACTTGCATCAACATGAAAACTAGCCATTAAAATCGGATAAGTCGTTGTCATCGTTGACTGGCTAATTGACATAATAAACGCGATGGCTAACAGCACAGCTGAAAAAGGTGTGAGTTGCCTGATATTTTTAAACATGAAATCCCCCTAAATACGTTATTTATAATCATTCTAATCTTTTACATTATTTTTTTCAAGTTACAAAAAAAACATCTCTCGATGTTTTATTCAATATGATTCACTTCAGCTGTCTTTTCTACCAACAAACGAACGTAGTTACGATCACCAGTTGGCCCCTGATGAACACCATCATCCGCGAACCAATCCGTGTGTTGTTTGGCCAGACTAAACCAATCAATCACGTGCAAATTCTTGTAGTCTTTTTGTGCAGCAGCAAGCATATCATTATTACTATTTTGCCATGGCTTACTTTGAACAAAATTGTTCATCCAATACACTTGTCGCTTAGCACCAAAAGTATGCATCATGCGATCTAAATCAGGCCTTTTCACTTCACCGTTGGTGCCCAGACCCATTAAAATATTGGGAGCCAGTTTGCCACTATGTGCCATGCCATCTATGATACCCGGAGTTTGATAAGCCTGACGCCCAACTTCTGCATCAACGTGCATGTTCGGATCAACTTCTTGCAAATAAGGTGCGGCATCTAACATGACTGAGTCGCCAATTGCTGTGAATTGCATATTCTTAAAGGCTAGGTAGGCGTTTGTTTGTAATCCGTAATCAGCAATAATCTTTTGATCACCCTCAGACAACTGCGCATGCTTTGTTTTACTTTGGGCAGAAGATGAAGCTGCTTTTTCAGCAATTTTATTACGTTTTGCAACTTCTGCCTGATTTTTAGTTAATTGTTTTTGCAATCGTGTTTTAGGATGAGGTAAAGCAGCTTTTTTATCTGCTAGTCCATGACCGACAAACAATAACAAAAGTAGGGCCGGTGTCATAAAGAGGAAAAAACGATTACGAGAATGCAATAGCCAGTGCCAAAATTGGTGTAGCTTGCCATCACGTCGTATAACATTTTCAATATACCGATAGCTTAATTCACTTAATACCAGAACTAATATAACTTCTATTAGTAAATTAACAAAGGTTGGCTCATAATTTGAGACAAATTTTTCATAAAAAACAAAGACCGGCAATTGATAGAGATAGATACTATAAGACCGTGTGCCAAGATAATTCAATATTTTATTGTCGAGCAATCGACTGTACCACGAAGCAGGATGTGCCGTAACGGCAACCAATATGGCAACATCAGCAGTAAATAAATACATTAAACCATAATAGGTTGCAGTGAATTGTCCATTTACCCATATCATCCCAGCAATCAAAATAACTAAAGCAGCTGTCCCAATACTATTTAAATACAGTCTTGTTTTGTCTTCAATTTGTGTCGATAACTTGCTAGATGGCCAAACAAAAGCCAAGGCGGTGCCTAACAATATTGCAAAAACACGCGTATCAGTGCCATAATAAACCCGATTAATGGTGGTCGGTGAGTATAAGATTGCCATTAATATTGCACTGATAAGTGAAGCAGTCAATAAACCAATCGCAACATTAAGTCGCTTATAACCCTTTTTGAGAATAAACCAGACGACAAACGGCCAAATAAGATAAAATTGTCCCTCAATCGACAATGACCATAAATGAGTAAACGGTGATTCACCACCAAATTGTTGAAAATAGGATTGTCCATGCCCAATCGCCCAAAAATTATAGGCATAGGTCAAATTAGTTAATATAACTTGCCGTAAATTAAAAATTAGTCGCTGATCAAAAGCTAAAATAACGGTTGTCGTCATCAAAAGCATCATAACTAATGCTGGATAAAGCCGTTTTAATCGACGTATGTAAAATTTGACCGCTGCAATCGTGGCCGTTCTATCATATTCTTGGATCAAAATGTCTGTAATTAAATAACCAGAAATGACAAAAAAAAGTGGTACGCCTAGCCACCCACCAACAATTTTAGTCGGCAATAAATGAAATAAAATTACCCCGCATACGGCGAGTGCGCGCAACCCATCAAATCCAGTAATATAGCGTCTCTTTTGATTATTCATGAGATTATAACCATCAATTCCCACCCAGTAAAGATTTTGTCGTTATTTTTACATCTAGATGCAAAATAAAAAGCAAACCATCTGTTTTAGTTTACTTTCATTAATATAATATGTCAATTATTTCGATTATGTTTCTTTAAAATTAAAGTCAAACACAAAAATTAAGAAAACGAACCAAAAAAGACTTGTTTCACGCAATTTTAAGGTTGTGGGTTAATTGTTGTACCGCGCTTTTCAAAGGTATGTGGCAATTGTACTTGCATATCATCAACCACTTCGTTATTCATTAGCTTTGTTAACATTCTCATTGCTACCGCACCAATGTCGTATTTAGGTTGGCCAATTGATGTCAACTCAGGCCTTGTCACAATTGCAAACTTTGTGTCGTTGGATGTAATGATTTCAAAATCTTCAGGAACTGATTTACCGTGATCCCGCATATAATTCATAATACCAAGTGCGACTTCATCATCATATACGACAGCCGCTGTGGCTTGAGCAGCAAAAATTTTTTCGGCTACTTGAAGTCCAGCTGAGTAATCTTGGTGTGTCGCAAAAAGTAAACTATCGTCAAATGCAATATTAGCTGCTTCTAGACCAGCTTGGTAGCCAACTAGGCGGTGATGCTTGTTAATAGCATGAACCATTGGTCCAGTTACAAGTGCCACACGATCATGTTTGTTACGGATTAGAAGTTCAGTCGCCTCTTTGACGGCAGCAACATAGTCAATATTGACACTTGGCAAAATTCCTTCTTCATCTAGTGAGCCTGCCAAAACAACCGGGGCATCAACTGCCGCAATTGTATTAAGTATTTCACGATCCAATTCATTTCCCATGAAAATAATACCGTCTACTTGTTTACTAGCAAGGTTGTTGACAGCCATTGTCTCACGCACAGGATCTTCGTCTGTGTTTGTTAACAAAACATCATAATGATACATGTTGGCTACATCATCAATACCACGTGCTAATTCAGAGTAATACATATCGGTCACATCAGGCATGACTACCCCGATAGTGGTTGTCTTTTTTGAAGCTAGTCCTCTAGCCACAGCGTTAGGATGGTATCCTAACGCTTCAATTGCATCCAAAACCTTACGTTTAGTTGATTCACGTACATTACTATTACCGTTCACTACTCGTGAAACAGTTGCCAAAGACACCCCAACACGACTAGCAACATCATATATTGTAGCTGTCTGCTTTTTTTGCATAATATAGTCCTCTTTCAATTCATTAATTTGACACAATCCATATTTTAAGTCATCTCATTTCATTATAGCAAAATAAACACAATTTGCAAACGCTTACAATGACTAATTTACACGTTTTCACAATTGTTTCAATTTGTTACAAGAAAAACAACAAGAAATGAAAGTGATACAATAAAGACATAGTAAACTACGAGGTAGATAATTTTATGAACTCAGAAAAAATCAATCAATTAACGAATTGGTTAAACGATCAAAACCTAAGTGGTGCAATCATCACAAACTATCATAGTGTTGCCTATTTGAGTGGCTTTGAATCTGATCCAATTGAACGTGTACTAGCTTTGGTCTTGTTAGCTGATCATGAGCCATTTTTATTTGGCCCTGCACTTGAAGTTAATAGTATGAAAGAAAGTGGCTGGCAGTATGAAGCTTTTGGTTATGAAGACCAAGAAAACCCTTGGTCAAAGTTGGCTGCGCACATTCAAGCTGCGACTCATGGTACCTTTTTTGCTATCGAAGCAGATAATATGACTGTTGCTCGCTTGAATTTGCTACAAGCAGCATTTCCAGCAGCACAATTCATCACCGATATCACTGACCAAGTTAACAAGTTGCGCCTCATCAAAATGCCAGCTGAAATTGAACACATGAAAGCTGCCGGACGCGATGCCGACCGTGCCTTTGAAATTGGCTTCCAAGCATTAAAAGAAGGTGTTTCAGAACTCGCTGTCGCTGCTGAGCTAGAATATCAGCTCAAAAAATCAGGTGTGGTTGGCATGAGTTTTGAAACACTCGTTCAATTTGGTGATCATGCCGCTGATCCCCACGGTTCAACCTCTAGTCGCACTCTTAGTGCCGGCGAAATGGCACTATTTGATTTAGGCACAATGACAGAAGGTTACGCCTCAGATGCTACCAGAACAGTCGCATTTGGGCCAGTGAGTGATGAAGCTAAACGAATTCATGCTGTCACTTTAGAAGCTCAGCTAGCAGCACAATCACAAGCTAAAGTTGGCATGACAGCTAGCGAGTTAGACGCCGTAGCGCGTGACATCATTACCAAAGCTGGATATGGCGAATACTTCAATCACCGCCTTGGCCACGGTTTAGGATCTTCAGTACACGAATTCCCTTCAATTATGGCAGGCAATGATATGACCCTTGAAGAAGGTATGGTATTTTCAATTGAACCAGGTATTTATGTTCCTGGCGTTGCTGGCGTTCGAATTGAAGATAGTGGCTACATGAGCCGAGATGGTTTCGTACCTTACACACATACATCAAAAGAATTACTACAATTCTAAATTTAAAAAAGATGCGTTCATATGCTGAACGCATCTTTTTTAATGTTGCATTTTATTGATGGCCAATAGTAACAGCGGTATCATAGTCACACCATTATTCAGCATGTGAATCGCAATATTATTTTGAATCGCACCTGTTTTTTTATACACATAGGCTAACACCATACCCATGCTGGCGTACATTAAATAACTCAATCCGTCTGATAACGTGGTGGGAATCAGACCCATGTGTGGAAAAGCGAATATCACACCCGATAAAATGATATTTCCCCACCACCAATTGCGTCGGAAAAAGTAATTGAGAACTAGCCCTCTAAAAACCAGCTCTTCGACAACTGGTGCTAAGATCACAGCATAGATAATCATGGCAATCATTGTGACATTTAGATTTGAAGTCAACTGATTGATGGCTTCTTCATTTGCTGTTGTCGTCTCACCTGTTAAATTGACTCTTAAGTTTGCAATAGTTAACTCAATGGCCAACATAAGCAACCACATGCCAACCAGCCACCAGAAACTTTTCCTTTTTGGTGATGAATTAGGTTGAAAAATAGGCGTTATGGCCGTTGCTTTGAGCAAACGGTAGGCGTATATGCCTATCGCAATATACACCACAACCATGACCGATGCCCACAAAATCTGTTCCCATAAAACAGAACTTGCACTCGCTAATCCCAAAAAAGCAGGTGCAAACATCATCAAAAATATTACTAAACCAAAATTAATTATGCGAAGCCAAAGAGATTTAGGATTCGCAGTTTCCGTCATTTCAAGCATCATCTTCCTCATGTTGCATTTTTTGTTTTTGCCAATATAACCAAATATACCCGATATTAACCAGTATAACTAATATGACGACTAACAAAATGGTTAACCAAAGTGTTAGATAATGATGATAGTATAACAGAAATATACTAATAAAGGCCACAATCGCAATCAATGGCAAAACAATACGCGCTGCCAAATTAAACATTTAGCCCTCCAAATGAGTGTTGATAAACTCAGCCACAGCGCCTTCATTATTGGTTTTATCCAAAATCAAATTAGCAATGGCTTTAATTTCCGGCTTTGCATTGGCAACAGCTGCACCGACACCAGCGGCTTTAATCTGAGAAGAGTCATTCAAACTATCACCCAACGCGGCAACTTCATTATGCGCAATACCTAGCAAATCAGCTAATTCTAGCCCTGTTGACCCTTTATCACTGCCCTTAGGATTAAATTCTACATAGCGATCTGAACTATATGTCGTCAGCACTTGATCCGCTAATTTGGCATTAACAGTTTTATCAATCGCACGCAAAACTTCATGGTCAGTATGCTCAAAAATGACTTTCATGATTGGCTTCTCATTAGATAAAAAGTTCAAATCGTCATTAGGCATTTCAACATACGGCACGGAACGTTCCGCCATATACGCTTTATCAGCTGATGAAATATTATGAATAAATAGCGTATCAAGCGTATAAATATGGGTATCAATGTCGTTTTGAATCTGACCTAATTTGAAAATTTCTTTAGCTAGGTTGGGTGACATGCCATGCTGTACAACAATTTTCTCAGAACCATCAGCGTGCACCTCAACAATAGCACCACCATTGTAGGACACAACATATTGTTTTTCTTGTTTGTTTAGTCCCAAAGTAGCTAACGTACCAAACACTGATTTGTATGATCTTCCTGTATTAGGAACAAAATAGCCACCTTGTTGCACGAACTTTTGAACTGCTGTGATGTTTTCAGGATGAATCGTGCCATCATCATTAAGTAACGTCTCATCGAGATCTGAAAGAATTAGCTTGATCATAGTTTTCTCCAATTAATTGTCTTACATTCACTATAAATGAATACGCTTACTTATTCAATACCTCACCTAACAATGTCAAACGCGCACCGCATTGACCGCAACGGTAACGGCCGACTTGAAAACGTCTATGTCTAAAAATATCATGACCCTTTTCGCATTGATAATGCCAGAGATGCTGTGTTTTTTGACGTTGGCCAATGTCTGGTGCATATCGAATACCACCAACCTGTGACAGTAGTTGCTTGAAATCAGTATCTTTGTGTTGATAGCCTTTATGCGCAAGATGTAAATGATAGTGGGTTAATTCATGTTTAATGATTTGCTCAAACACTGGTAAGTTAGCCATTTTAGGGTTGAATTCCAATTGATGCGTCGCCAACAAATAACGACCACCGGTTGTTTTCAATCGATTATTGAAACTAGCACGGTGTCGAAATGGCTGATGAAAAGCTGTTTTTGATATGTGTTCAACCAGTTGTTGTAATTCAAAATTAGTCATTTTAGGATATTGTGCGTTTTCAAATATTTTTTAGCAACTGTCGCGGGTGATTGGTGCTTAACATTAACGGCGTAATTCATATTTTGCATGTCTTCGTTACTAATTTTGCCCGCCAAACGATTCAGAGCTCGCGTAATTTTTGGATTTTTTTTGGCGAAATCTTGACGCATCAAAGCTGCACCTTGATAAATTGGAAAAAAATGCTGATTATCTGTCAATACTTTCAATCGATATTGAACCAGTTGCGAATCAGTTGAATAAGCATCGACCACATTCACTTGTCCTTGCTTGATTGCTTGATATCGTAAGTCGGGGTCTAAACTGACCGTTGGTATTTTTAAATTATATTGCTTTTTGACACCCGGCATGCCATCAGTGCGGTCCAAAAATTCAGCGGTCATGCCCGCTTTTGCATTAGGCAATTGCGTTAAATCACCGATTGTTTTCAAATGATACTTCGAAACATCCTTTTGAGTTACAGCAATCGCGTAGGTATCATTAAATTGCATGGGTTTTGTTAAAGTTAATTGCTGTTTTTGGGCAACTTTTAAAGCGGCCACATAGGTTGTCTGTGCATTAGCACCAACTGGCAGTGTCACAGCCGGTTCAGCTAGTGTTGCTATGACAGTACCAGTAAATTCGGGATAAATGTCGATTTTGTTACTTTTGAGTGCATTAAAGAGAAAACTTGTTTTGCCAAAATTTGGCTTCAACACAACATTAGTATTGGGGTCTGCTGATTTGATCAAATCAGCGTACATATTAATCAAAATTTCTGGTTCAGACCCAAGTTTGCCTGCAATAGTAATCGTTTGAGTTGTTGATTTTTGAGGCAACATCGGCCAAACACTTCCGCCAATAAATAAAATAGCTAATAAGCTGATAAGCCATTTTTTTACTTTAAGCCTTGCAATCCAGTTAATTAACGCGCCTGCTAAAATAGCCATAATTGCCGAAGCCAACGCACCGATTAGAATCAAATTTGTGTTATTACGGTCAATGCCCAGCAGGATGAAATCACCAAGCCCGCCCGCGCCAATTAGTGCAGCTAATGTTGCTGTCCCAATAATTAGCACCGTGGCCGTTCTTATCCCAGCTATAATACTTGGCATCGCTAGTGGTATTTGAACTTTTCGCATGACTTTTTTTCGCGGTAACCCTAGTGCATAAGCAGCATCAACAATACCTTTTTCGACACCAGTTAACCCCAAATAAGTATTTTGGAAAATAGGTAATAATGCATAAATAATTAAAGCAATCAGTGCAGCCGGCCAACCAATCCCAACAAGTGGTATCAGCAATCCCAAGACCGCCAGTGATGGCAGTGTTTGCAAAATACCAGTTGCTTGTAATAACCATTCAGCGTATCGTCGATGTCGTTCAGACCAGATTGCCAGCGGTATTGCAATAACACCAGCAATCACAACTGCTGCAACTGTCAATTGGGTGTGTTGCCATAGTGCATTCCAAAATTGCGACTGCCTTGATAATAATGTCTCCCACATGTCTTCCCCTCAATATTACAACAAAAAACGTCACATTAATCTCTATTGTTGGGTAAGCATGTGTATGATTACTTGCTTGTTTTAGCCACTACCAAAGCCTGCTAGTTTTGTCCCAATAATACCGATGTCATATTTTTTTCAATGTCATGAATCACTGCTCTATTTAGCTTATCACAATCTTCATATTCTGACACACACCAATATCACGACTAAGCAAAAAAGCCCTAGCATGAGCTAGAACCATCATTTAAATCTGTTCAACATAAGCAAGCAATGTTTGGATATAGTCTTCAAGATCTGATTGGTCCTGCTTCGTAAAACGGTTAAGTGTTGGTGAGTCAATATCTAAAACACCTAGTTTTGTACCGTCCGCTTTTGTAATTGGTACGACAATTTCTGCATTAGAAATTGGGTCACAAACAATATGTCCGGAAAATGCTTTAACATCAGGCACGACGAGGGTAGATTGCGCCGTAAAAGATTGACCAACAACACCAGAATTAGGTGAAATAACTGTCACAGCTGGCTTACCTAAAAAGGGACCTAGTACCAATTGCTTCATCTGTTGGTCATATAGATAGAAACCGACCCAATTAATATCATCGACATTTTGATGAAGAATAGCAGCTGCATTGGCATAATTAGACAAAATAAGCTTTTCGCTTTTCTCACCCTGAATCCAAGTATCCAAAATTTGTGCAATTAGCGACTTTGTTTGAACTTCTGACATCTGATTGACCTCCAATAGTCATTACTGACTTAATTAAATAAAAAAACCTGCACAAATATTTAACTATTTGTACAGGGACGACATGTCGTGGTACCACCCATTTTTGTGGGTATTCCCACCTTAATTCACAACAAAAATTGTTGCTAACATACGATAACGGTGCATCCGGTCTAATCAGCTTGCACCGATTGACGTGTATGATGAGTTCATCTTCGTACTATCAATTTGACGACTTTCACCAGACGTCGCTCGCTGAGCAAATTAATAGTACTACTCTTCTCAACACTTTTTGATATGAGTTGTCCACAATTTTACACTGATTATAAATAAGTGTCAACAAATTAATGTTGATGGGCTACGATGTAATCAACTGTTTGTTGTAGCGTCACCAAATTTTCGGCATCATCATCAGAAATTTCGACATTGAACATATCTTCAACTTCCAATACTAACTCAACAAAATCAATTGAATCAGCGTCAATATCCGTCAAAAAATTAAGATTAGGTGTAATTGTATCGCGTTTCACATTGAAACGTTCTGCAATCTCATCCGCCAACATATTATAAATCGTTTCTTTTTCTATTGCCATTAGAGTCTATTCTCCAGAATTTAAATGTTAAAAACTAATTGTAACACAGATTATACATTTTCATCGTTTTGCAGTGCTTGTTTAGCTGCTTTTAAATCATCCGCATGATCAGCAACGAAAGTCTGTATATCCCCAACTAAATTATTTTCAATCATAATTTTGATTTGGCCCATCGTATTGGCAACAGCATTCGCTTTTGCGGAACCATGTGTTTTGACAACAGAGGCATTAACGCCCAAAATCACCGCGCCACCGGCTTCATTATAATCCAATTTCTTTTGAATTATTTTAAAAGCTGGTTTTAGCAAAGCACCACCGATTTTTCCCGACAAACCTGAGGCCATGATAGCTGCTTTAATTTGTTTTAACATCGTCAGTGCAGTACCTTCAGTGGCCTTAAGCGCTGCATTACCAGAAAAACCATCGGCAACAACCACATCAGCCGTCCCAGCCAATAGTTCACGGGCTTCAATGTTACCGACAAAATTAAAAGCGTGCGAATTTTTCATCAACTGATGTGCCACTTTATGTACTTCATCGCCCTTATCCTCTTCAGCACCATTATTGAGCAAACGCACACGCGCATTCTCAATATTTAAAACGTGTGACGCATAAAAGCTGCCTAAAATACCATATTGATATAAATGAACCGGCTTATTTTCAGCATTTGCACCCAAATCCATGAACACAAATTGATCATGTGGGCCTTCAAAACTTGGCAAAGCAGTTGCCAAGGCTGGACGATCAACACCTTTAATTCGACCAACTAAAAAGATGGCACTAGACAACAGTGCGCCCGTATTTCCAGCACTAAACAATGCGTCTGCTTCACCAGCTTTTACGGCGTTTGCCGCGCGAACCATTGATGAGTCCTTCTTTCGGCGCATTGCTTTAACAGGTTCTTCACCCATTTCAATCACTTCAGTTGTTGGTATCAAATTAATACGTGTCCAGTCCTTGACTAAAGGTTTTACCTGCTCTGCTATCCCATATAATTGAAATTCAATTTCTTGGTAGCGATCACGTGCCAGTTCGACACCTTTAACAATTTCTAATGGGGCAAAATCACCACCCATTGCGTCAATAGCAATTTTCATGTGTCCATCTCTTTCCGTATATCATTTATTTCTATAAATTATAGTTCATTTTAACATTGTTTTGCGTTACCCGCCGGTATTGACTCTAATCAAAATGTCGGTAACGTGCCATTGTTCGTGACAAATACGTCACTAAAGCTTTATTTTCTGGCTGATCGTCCCAATTTTTTTGACTAACTAAGTCAATGGCTTCTTGTTGCGCAATCGTCATCATGGTCAAATCTTTAACGGGATCACCAACTACAAATTCTGGCACACCAGCTTGCTTAGTGCCCAAAATATCACCAGAGCCACGTAGTTCTAAATCTTTTTGTGCCAAAACAAAGCCGTCAGTTGTTGACACCATAGCATCTAGACGGGCACGGCCATAATCAGTTTTTGGATCGGCTACCAAAATAGCATAAGACTGTCGAGAACCACGCCCAACACGACCTCTTAATTGGTGCAATTGCGCCAAACCAAATCTGTCCGCGTCCATAATCAACATAATACTAGCATTAGGTACATCAACACCGACTTCAATCACTGTGGTAGCAACTAAAATTTGAATGCGGTTGGCTTTAAAATCTGCCATTAAACTTTTTTTCTCATCGTTTGACAAACGACCATGCAAAAGTCCAACCTGACTGTCTGGAAATTCAAGTTGCATCGCTTCATACATTGCTTGCGCATTTTGGACATCTAAGGCTTCAGACTCTTCAATCAATGGTGTGACAACATATACTTGCGCACCGTCTTCTAGTTCTTGACGAACAAACCGCAAGGTTTGATCCAGTTGGCTATGACTAATTTTGCGCGTTTGAATTATTTTTCGACCGGCTGGTAACTGATCAATAACGGATACATCCATTTCACCGTACGCAGTGATTGCCAACGTACGTGGAATTGGAGTCGCCGTCATTGCCAAAATGTCAGGATTAACCCCATTTTCGCGAAGTTTTGCGCGTTGATTGACGCCAAAACGATGTTGCTCATCAATGACTGCCAGACCCAAGTGATGAAATGCTACGTCAGGTTGAAGTAAAGCATGTGTACCAACTAAAATATCAATATCACCATTAGACAAATCTTCTAATAAATGACGACGTTGTGCAGCTTTAAGACCACTCGTTAATAATTCGACGCGTACAGATAGACCAGCTTGATCAAACATGTTAGCTAAATTAATTGCATGTTGTTGCGCTAAAATTTCAGTTGGTGCCATCATAGCTGCTTGCATGCCAGCAGTTATCACTGCATACATTGCCATGGCAGCCACCACTGTTTTACCAGAACCCACATCCCCTTGCAACAACCGATTCATGTGACGTGGCCTTTTCTGATCTTGCAAAATTTCTTGTATCACTTTTGTTTGTGCTGGCGTTAATTTAAAAGGCAAACTGTTTTCAAATGCTGCCAAGGCCGTCTCATTATAAATGACACTTTCCCCAGCAAAATTTTGATCGGCTAACTTTAGCAACTGCAACCGCATTTGGAAAACAAAAAATTCTTCAAAGGCCGCACTACGGCGTGCTGATTTAGCATGATCGGCATCACTGGGAAAGTGCATGTTTTCAATCTGCGTATTACGATCTAGGAGGCGATACTTATCGCGCAGCCCTTTAGGCACTAGTGAATCAGCATGTCCGCGTACCTCAGACCAAGCTAGTTCAATCAAATGACGTATGGTTTTAGCACTAATTTGCTTCGTGGCAGGATAAATCGGCGACAAAGCATCTATTGAGGCTTGAATCATTTTGATACCAGTCAAACCAGCTTTTGCAGCATCGTACGTGCCATACACCGCCACCTCTTGACCAACCTCAACATTTTGCGCAATCCAAGGCTGGTTAAAAAAAGACACACGGATATTTTCATGGTCAATTAACAATCCAAAGCGTGTTTGTGAACGTTTACCAAAACGATTAACGATTGGCGGCGTACTGACAACACCTTTGAAAGTTACCTTATCACCATCTAGTGTCTCAGACGGCAGCCGTTCACCCAGATCCTCGTACCGAAATGGAAAATAATCGATCAAATCTTCAATTGTAAATATATCGATGTCGTGAAGCGCTGTCAGGCGTTTTGGTCCCACACCGGGCAGAACATCAACATTATCAGTTAAAGTTATCATTTGTTATTTATTATATCATAAGAAAAAACGCCTATTAAGGCGTTCCAGAAGGTAGTAACCGGAGTCGAACCGGCGATGACGGTTTTGCAGACCGTTGCCTTACCACTTGGCTATACTACCATTTCGCGCTATCAATAAAATAACACCGCTTTTAATTATATAGAAAAAGTTATCAAATTACAAACGTTTCGTTACTTTTCAATAACTTCACCGTTGACAATCTTGAATGTACTCTCAACACTACCATCAGCTAGCCAAACTGGCGTTTTAGTTTTAGGATCCCACCACCCCTTTATTCCTAGACGATTATCCAGAACTAAGTCAGTGCCATAAGGTAAATCTAGAATGTTTTGCAATGATGGTTCAATTGCTAATGCCGTTTCAATAATTAAGGGCATAAAATTATCAGGTTGATCATTCCAAGCTTCCGTATCATTGTCGGCAAACAAAAACCAGCCAGAATCCTGCGGCGTCGTCGGTGCTAATTCCCTGTATACCCAACGTAAACGGCCTGTGCCATCAAGCAAATGTTTTGAAGCCAGCACAACGGCCTCCGGTTGATTAAATACTGAACGCATAACTGTTTATGTACGTTAGAACGCACTTTCCTCCTCAAAATAAAAATAAAATTCATGATCACAATATCATAACTAACCAACACGATTTTCTAACAAAATAGCTTGTAAATCTTGCTCTATCTCAGGTGTTTTAACCCATTCTTCCCAGCCATCATACTCTAACGGTAATAATTGATAATGGGCATTAATATAAGCAGTGACTTTTTCAACATTGGTTGATTTTGGAATATTCATTTTCAAAATGCGAACTTCTTTAATATAACCATGTTCTGCCGCATATTCTGCCCGTCCATTTTGCGAAATATTCCCTAATTCAAAATAAACGGACCCATCATTTCGCGTGATTTGTTCAATTAAATCAAATGTTTCGTTCACTTTATACCTACCTTTTTATGTTTCACAAACTGTCTCACAACCAACCAGCTAGCCACCCAAATACTGAGTAAAATACCTAACATTCCTAAAAGCATGGTCACAACTTCCATCATGAGAACTTTGGCATTCACAAACATTGCTAACGAATATTTTAATCGAATAAACCAAATTAGCAATGGCAGATTAGCCCCCAACACCCCAAAAAATAGTGTATTGATAGCAGTACCTAGAATTTGCCCACCAATGATACGCGAATGTGCATACAAACTATTACTGGTCATATCTGGCGTTCTGTCAATAACCTCATTCAAATCAGCAATAATCGCCATTGCTGCTTCTGCTACGGCGCCTAATAGTGAAATAACCATCACAACCATCGCCACATGACTAAATGACAAACCAACATTGAGCGATAGCCCTTCTAATTCTTCTGAATTTTCGGTTGAAAAACCTTGAAACTGACCAAAATGTTGTGCCACAACAGCAATAACCATCAGAATAGCTACTACAATGAGACTTGTTTGAAAAGCTGTATTCGCAACCGCTTGGTTATCCGATCCCAAATAAATCGCAATCGCTAAAATGACAATACTGACAACAGCAGTCACAACGTAGGGATTAAACTGCCAGTTAATCAAAATCATTAAAATAAAAATAACAATAAAATTAATCAACAATCCAAAAAACACTTTGAGACCTTGATTACCGCCAACAAAAATCATTAAAATAAACAGTATTAAAACCAATAATCCAATTGCGTTCATGATTTCACCACCTGTTGATGTTTAACAATTAAAGCAACTAGCGCACTCGTTACCGGAACTGCAATCACAATACCAATACCAGAAACAACCGTTTGTAAAATACCTAGATTCATAATTTGATCCAAAATATATGGCCAATTATTGCCATTGCGCAACATTAGAAAGACCATTGGCATGGTTTCAGCAATAAAAATCATGAACAACACGTTGACTAACGTTCCCATAATATCACGGCCAACATTCATGCCAGCGTGCCAATAATCTTTGAAATGATGAGCAATTTTTTCACGTCGCATGCCAAACAGCGCTGCCACAATATCAGCTGATTCATCCATAACAGCACCCAAAACACCAATGATAGTTTGTGCAATAAACAACGTCGTTGGTACTTGCGTCACATAAGACATTGTTTCAAAATGGACGCCTTCATTGGCTGTTACCTTCAATGACACTAACATTAATATCATCGCTAATAACGTTGCCAATAATGTCGACGCCAAAGTTACGACCATTTGCAGGGTTCTGCCAAGCACCAGTGCTAAACTCGAAAAAGCCACTAGCACGGCCAAAATAACGAAAATTAATAGCACATTAGCATTTTTAACATTAATATCAATTACTAAAGCGAGAACAAATAAAATAATATTGATAATTAAACTTGATAGCAACCAACTTGTTGCACGCCATTTAACATACAGCAATAACAACGAAACTAACAAAACCAGTAACACACCGATTGTTGCATCACGTTTTAGCGATAAAATTCTGAGCTTACCCGTACCATCAAGCAATAACTGATCACCGACATGATAACGATGCGTAACGGTTTGTGAGTCAGCGTATTGGTTTGACAATGTCACTGTTTTATTGCGATTCAATAGCTTGATCGTTAACCGTTGCGAATATATTTTGTCAGTATTACCATGCTCGTCAGTTGTTTTTTGAGTTAATCGTGCAGTCTCATGGACAACCTGACCAACAGGTTGTTGATAAATAATAGCATCATGACGCAATAATACCCACGTCAAAACTAATGCACCAAGCACGAACCAATATTTTTTTGTCTTTTGAAAGAAAATCAAATGTCTAACCGCCGATTTTTACCCGTCATCTGAACAGGCTTTGCTAAATATTTTATACGCTGCATGAGTCGTGCTGCTTTGACTGGCTCAACACCATCTTTTGTCTGTGCTAAATAGCTTTCCAAGCCAACCATATCAAAATTAGAAGTAAAGAACGTGGTTAATTCATTTTGCATACGATACTCTAGGATAATGCCAAGGATGGCATCACGGCTCCATGATGTCAATGTGTCAGCCCCGATGTCATCTAAGATTAAATTAGAAACCGTTTTTGCCTTAGTTAGTAATTCGTCAAGTGATGCGTCCTTGTGGTCAAAAGTCCCTTTTAAATCACTGATAAACGACGGAAAATGCAGTAGCATGACCTCTATATTATTGGCAGCAAGCGCATTGGCTAACGCCCCCATCAGGTAAGTTTTCCCAATACCAAAATCACCAGATAAATACAGCCCTTGGATAAAATCTGTCTTCCCACTAATCTTTTGTGACAAGATATCCACAACTTCAGCCAATGCTGTCATGCGACCATTATCTTGAATAAGTGTCTGTAAGTCAGCATCTTGAATCGCCTTAGGCATCTTGTATGCAGTTAGCTTGCGCCGTTGCATCAATTGTTGCCGCGTGTTTTCATCAGCAACATAATGCACTAATGGATAGCCTTTTTCAATTGTTAACTGTGGATAATAGCCGGGATATAGCGTTTTTTCCCCAGCCGCTATTTTGTTTTTTTGCTGAATAAACTCATATAAGTCACCCATTTTGAGTTGGAAAGCATCGGCTTTCAAATCATTTTGATGGGCATCCCAAAAAGTTCGAATATCATCATCTTGACCGATAGATTCGATTATTTCAGCTAGATTCGCTTTGTTAGCATATTGCTTTTGAAATTGTTGCAGGACTTCTGATAGATTTTGCATATTAGTTTTTCGTCTTTATATTTTTTAACTTGGCCAAAGCTGCTGCTACATCTTGTTCTGACTTCTGTGGTGTTGTGGTTTCAGAGCCAGTCGCTAATTTAGGTTCAATACGTTTGTTTTGACGTTTTGTCGCACGTGGATTATTTGTTTTAACAGCAGGCTGATATTTGTCAATCGCATCAAGTGCATTCTCCGCTGAATCAACTTTTAATTGCAGCCATGAATTGGCGATTGTTTCAGCTGTGTCAACATTCACCGTATCACGATTGCGTTTGACCAATTCATACCAAACAAGCATGTTCACAACTTCAGCTTTTAAACGAATATCTCTAATCATCTTGTTGATGAAATAATATTCGTTTCTCGTCACAAAACCGCCACCTTTTTTAAACTTAATATCCTCAATGAAGGCATTAGGGGCTAATGTTTGAGCGTCTCGAATCAATTGCAACATTTCTTGAGAACGTTTTGTTGTGGTAGCAACCGCATGAGCGGTGTTGATGTCGGTCATGTCTGGCTTTTTGGCTGCACGACGTGAATGTAGCATTTCTTGTAGTCGTCGTTCATCTAAATCCTGCGTATCCAGTGTCATGGCTTGCGTCACGTAACCAGCCAATGTCGTTTCATTTAAGCCATAGATAACATGAATAGCTACAATAAAATCATGATGCTTCGCTAATTGCGACACCGTCGTACCACGCACCAATTGGGCAAAGCCATCAAAATCAAAGGTGTCTTTTGCTTCCGGTAATGTTGGCGTTTCTGAAGCCGGCATGCTAGGCAACACGCTATTTGTCGTTGGCTTAAATACCTGTAAGAAATGCGCCGAAATATTATCACCTTTGATAACAGATTGCCCATGATGACCATATCGCTCCTGTAAAGTCACAAAGCGATCTTCACCAACGAATTTAAAAAGTAACCCTGCTAACAGTTGTTCCTGAAAGAATGCGGTTGCATCCAGTGGTGGAAACATTTGATAGGTGTAGATTTCACCCAAGCTATCTTCAATAAAATAGGTCTTGATGAGACCGACTGCCTCTAAACGACGTCTCACTTTAACAAAATCGGGCAAACTCATATTTAGACTATCTAGTACAAAATTATGATCTTCACGATGACTTAATTGTGTATTGTACGGCACCTCATTTACTAATAGATGGTACAAAGCATACCCTGTTGCACCAATAAACGGTGTATACAGATTAAAGGCCCGATCTAAATCAGATAAAGTAACTGGTGCTTGTGATTGAACAAAAACACCTGCTTTGGCATGAAATTCAATTTTTCCATCAGTTGGTGTTGTCATTGGCAGCGATTTCCTTTAAATTTTCTATCAAAGCGGTCACTTGCTGTTTCAGTGATTGCTGATCTTTATTATTGTCGATTACAAAATCAGCTCGAGCTACTTTATCTGTTAACGGCAACTGTGAGTGAACGCGATTACGCGCTTGTAAATCAGATAGCTGGTTACGTAGTTTCAATCGTTCCAGCTGAGTTGACTCATCAGTTGTAACCACAATAATTTTATCTATTTTACCATCTTTTTCATAATGTCTTTCAAACAACAATGGTACATCCAAAATTAAAATTGGCACCTGTTGCATGCGCCAAAAGTTAATTTTATCTGCCATTGCTCGGCTAATAGCTGGTTGCATAATGTCATTTAAACGCGCTAGCTCTTGGCTATTTGAAAAAACGATATCACCCAATCGACGGCGATTTAGGACACCGTTATCAATGACGCTTGGTCCAAAAGCTAATTTAATTTTTTCAAGTGTTGGTGTGCCTGGCTCAACAACTTCTCGAGCAACCACATCTGCATCAACAATTGGTAGACCTGCATCTCGCAGCATACCACTCACCGTTGATTTGCCTGTTGCAATCCCACCTGTTAATCCTACTAAAAGCATGCGCATACCCCTTAATTACCAAATCAATCAAATTTCACCTGACAGAATGGGCAAAACGTTGTACCTCGTTGGCCAACTTTTATTTTTACCATTGGTGTTCCACAACGTAGACATGGTTCACCTACTCGCCCGTATGCCTCTAACTCATTTTGAAATTTACCAACTTCACCAAATACGTTGCTAAAACTGTGAACAGTCGTACCATGATGTTTGATTGCCCGTGCTATTTCCGCAATAATATTGGTGCGCAATATCGCTAACTGTAACTTGGACAATTGATTGGTTGGCGTTTCTGGGTGAATTTTGCTCTGCCACAATACCTCATCTGCATAAATATTACCAATACCAGCTATTTGATTTTGATCTAATAAAAAGGTTTTGATGGGTTTTTTTGACTTTGAAAAGGCATTAATCATATATGGCAATGTCAAATCAGTTTCAGTAGGTTCTGGCCCTAATTTTGCCAGTGATGGTGAAACGAGACTTTCATGCCCAGTAGTAGCGAGTACCATACGTCCAAACCGGCGCGTGTCATTGTAAAATAAAGCACGATCATCTGCAAGTTCAAATATAATTTCTGTATGTTTATAAGGTGTAGTACCAATCGGTTCAACAGAATATTGCCCCTCCATTCTTAGATGGGAGACAATTGTGTGTTGATTAGACAACCGCAACAACAAATATTTGCCGCGTCGGTCAATTTTCGTAAAAGTCGCTTGCATGACACCCGTAACGAACGCCTGTGAATCGCCGGTAATTACCTTTGGATAAGGCACATTCACAGCAGTTACTGTCGTGCCAATGATCAATTTTTCTAGTCCGCGTCGGACTGTTTCAACTTCTGGTAGTTCTGGCATGTTGTCCTCTTACAATTATTATGACAATATTTTCAATTCGTACTAACTATCATTTTGGCTAGTAACCAATACAAATCATCTGATTACATTTTAACACAATGGTGCATAACCCTTCAGTCAAAAACTTTTGACGTCAAAAAAAGACCAGCACTGAATTGCTAGTCACGCTTTTTAGCCCATTTAGGCTTACCCTTATTTTTTGAATGTTTGGCCCGTTTCTTTTTTCGTTCAGGCAAATCATTTTTTGTTTCCACTTTAACAGGTGAGTGTTTTTTTGATGGTGATGGCGTTATACTTGGCTTTTGCGTACTATCACTATCCACTTTTGATGGCGCAATGTTTGCCTGTTGCTTCTTAACAACTATATTTGTAGATGGTTCAAATGTATTGTCAGCTTTGACCAACGTAAACTTATCACCAAGCTCACGCTTTAAGTTACGAATATCATGATCATTACCTAAGTTCAAAACCCTACCATTTTTACCCATACGACCAGTTCGACCAGTTCGATGAACATAAGTTTTTAAGCGTTCAGGCAACTGTGCATTGACCACTAATGGCAAATTATCAATGTCAAGGCCTCGTGCAGCAACGTCTGTGACTAGTAAGAGTGCCACTTCACCCTTTTTAAACAGTCTCAATGCGTCTGCACGTTGCACTTGGCGTTTGTCATTACTGCCGATGCTCATAACACTGACATGTGCATGACGCAGCGTCGCTTGCATTGACACGAGTGCACTGATTGTATTAAAGAAAACTAGCGCTTGTTGATTGTGACGAGCTAATTGAATTAATATTTTTTCTTTAGCACGTTGGTCGACGTATTGAAATTCATGTTTGATGTTCGCGGGTGCGTCAGTTCCAACCGAAATTGGGTGTACTTTTTGATTAAATACAGTGTTCACGTACTGCAAATCTGCACCAGAAGTAGCTGAAAATAACCCCAGCTGCAAATTTGTTGGTAACTGATCGGCTAACGCTTCTAAACTGGCATGCCGTTCTTCGGTCAACATCGCATCAGCCTCATCAAATATGACAGCCTTTATATTGTCTAATTTTAATACCCCACCTTCGAGCATTGTCAGCACACGTCCAAGTGTCCCTACAACAATTTGTGGTTTATCTTTTTTGAGTTTTTCAGCTTGTCGACGCCCATTGGCGCCGCCAATAAGGCTGGCGACACTCACCCCAACTAAAGTGCCCCACTCCCGCGCAACCTGCGTTGTTTGCATGGCTAATTCTTGACTAGGTGCTAAAATTAAAACTTGCGTTCGCTTTAAATTAGCGTCAACTTGAGATAACATTGGCAACACGAAAGCTAATGTTTTCCCCGTCCCCGTTGGGGCCAATCCAAAAATAGAATCACCATCGATTAAACGTTGCCAAACAGCATTTTGAATGGGGGTTGGTTGCTCAAAAACAGCATTAAATTTTTCTAAAAGTTCTGGTCTCATATTAGTCCTTTATATCAGCAGGAAATACAATACCAGCTGATTGTCGTAAATCAAATAATGTTTGGTTCACCTGCTTAGCAAGCTGCCACCATTGTTGATAACGGACGTGTTCATTTAAGGGATCAGTAATGACTCGTGCAAAATCTGATGCTTCAGCGACCATCGGATTACTCGTCCCTGCCACCCCGATGTTATCTGCATTACCTTCGCCATCATGATAAGTTATGGTGTTGAGTTCTGCAATATTATTTGTTGCAATCGTCTCTTTCAAACCATAGATTTCGCTCGATAGATAGGAATTAGCATTTTTTCCAAAGATAACTGTTACATTAAATTGGTCATAGAATAGGTTAGCAGTCCCTCGTCCATCCGCACCATTGTTTAAAAGTGTTGGCAAATATTGTACCGCCCTTGGTGCGCCAAACAAAGCAATCGCCGCATATATAGGGTAAACGCCCAAATCATATAATGCACCACCACTAAATTCACGTGTCAAAACATTGGGTTCTTTGCCCTCCAAATAAGCATCATAACGTGAGGAATACTTCTGATAAACAAATGTTGCGCCTTGAACTTGTGGCAATTCAATCACAGCCTGTTGCATCAGCTTAAAGTTTGATTGATGAACATGCCGTGCGGCTTCAAAAACACGTACATTTTCATGTCGCGTCAATAGCTCTTCAATTATCGCAAATTCCGTTGGATTGCTAAATGATGGCTTCTCCACAATTACATGCACATCTGAGGCAATCGCTACCTTAGCTTGTTCAAAGTGCAGCGCATTAGGAGACGCAATATACACCACATCAATGTCTGTGTATAAATCACTCAAAGTGGTGACCACCGTTACATTATCAGTGTCAGTGTCAAGATCAGCCAAAAAAGTGTTTCCTTTTTCTTCGGTACGTGAATACACTGTTGTCAGCGTATAGCTACCTGTTTGTATTGCTGCCTCAACAAACATTTTTGAAATCCAGTTAGTGCCAATAATACCTAATTTAATCATTTGTATGCCTCGAATTGTTTCTTTGTGCCATTGAATACCGACGTTGGCATCTTAACCGCTTTCAAGCCCGAACCAATTGTACGATCCTCATCATATTGTATAAATTGATTCTCTGCTGCCTTATTATCGGTATTGTCTTCAATTAACCAGTATTTTGTATCTTTAATTGTGTCAGCAAGTTGCTTTTGTACCGCAGGCGTCGTATAAATTACAATATCATGATTATAGTGCGAATAAAGTGTCTGAATGAGCGACGCTAAACGCTGTGCATCAGTTGCCGTTGAAATTTGGTCATCTGGTACCTGAATTGCGATTGGTAACTCACCAATCTGATTTCCAACATTATCAATGAAATATTGCGCCTGCACGGCGGCCGTTGTGTTTGAACTATATACTTGGATTGCCCCGACTTTCAGATTAGCAGATTTAGCACGCGTATAGCTACTTTTATAGCCATCATCAGCGAAAGAATTGCCTGAAGTAGCACGCAAATAAGCAAAATCAATCCCGTTATTAGCTAAATTTTTAAAGTCAACATACCCAGACGTCTGATTAATCGCCACACCTTGTACAGCAAAACCAGTTGGTGTCACATCCGTATTAACAATGACTGGCTTAGCAAATACCCAGATCACAAAAGAACCCACAATACCCACAGTAATGAGTAACCATGTGGTAAAAGTCAGTGATTTTTTAGTTTTATAAGATGCTACTTTTTTCGTCGAATTATCCATAATCACTATTATACAAGAAAAAACGCTACTGCGCTGATTAAGCTGTTCATTTATATCATACGATTTCTATGAAAAAAGCTTGTAAATAATGATTATTCATGGGAAAATGAGCAGATACACTAACTTTTATTCAGGAGAATATCATGTCATTAGAAACGCAACTCAACAAGTACGCTGAACTCATTGTCAAAAAAGGCGTCAATGTGCAGCCTGGTCAAACAATTATTTTGTATGCTGCCGTTGATGAAGCCTACTTCGCTCGTAAAATCGTGGCCGCTGCTTATGAAGCTGGTGCTCGTGAAGTTGTGATGGAATGGTCCGACCAAACAATTGCAAAAGCTTTTCTTGACCATGCACCAGAGGATCGTTTAACAACCGTACCTAACTATACGATTGCCAAAGCCAATGAATTGATGGATCAATACGCTTCACGTATTTCACTGGTGTCACAAGATCCTGATGGTTTGGCAGGTGTTGATGCTGATCGACTTCACATGCTAACAAAAGCCAATCAAAAAGCTTTGGTACGTGTCCGTGAGGCAACCATGAAAGATGACATTTCATGGTTGGTAGTTGCCGCTGCTGGACAAGCGTGGGCGGAAAAAGTTTTCCCTGACCTTAAGGGTGAAGAAGCAGTTAATCGTCTGTGGGCTGAAATTTTGAAAGACGTTCGCGTTGATGATGAAACGGACGCTATCACTAACTGGGACGCGCACATTGAAACATTGAAAAACAAAGCCGATTGGTTGAACAGTCAGAACTTTAGAGAATTACGTTATCATAATGCTAAGTCAGACTTTACCATCGGTTTGGCAACAGGTCATATTTGGGAGGCAGCTTTTTCATACGATAAGGCTGGTAACATATTTATTCCGAACATGCCAACCGAGGAGGTCTTCACATCACCTGACAACCGTAATATTCAAGGTCATGTGGCAGCAACATTACCACTTTCATATCAAGGTAACTTGATTGAAGATATCGAATTAGATTTTGAAAATGGTCGTATTGTAAAAGCTTCTGCCTCAAAGGGTTTGCCTGTTTTGCAGAAGCTAATTGATACAGATGAAGGCGCAAAATCATTGGGTGAAGTCTCACTCGTACCTGATCCTTCACCTATTGCCCAAGGTGGTGTGTTATTCTACAACACGTTGTTTGATGAAAATGCTTCTGATCACTTGGCAATTGGCGCTGCCTATGCTTCAAACATCGCTGGCGGTAAAACAGATCAACCAGAAGATTTGGCAAAACGTGGCTGGAATATTTCAGATGTTCATGTTGACTTTATGGTCGGTTCAGCTGATATGTCAATTGATGGCATCACACAAGATGGTCAAACTGTACCTGTCTTTAGAAATGGTGATTGGGCATAACATGTCTTTGGGAGAGCTTTCAAGATGATCAATAATTTATTAGACAAATGGGATGGTGGTCGTTCGGTAAAAGAGCGACTCTATGACTTATTTTTCATTGCGATCATCGCTGTCATTGGTCATCTTGATTTTTGGCATACGAGTCCCAAGACAAGTATGGCAACAGCCATTACGATTATTGTGTCAACAGTGATTGCGCTGCTCTATCTGTTGCAATTACCCCGCCTGAAAAATAATTCAGATATTCCTTATAAGTTAACGTTTTTCTTTTATGTCATTTATGTCATTAGTACATTTATTTTGACCAGTACGTTGACACGTGATGTATTGTCGTTGGGCTACTGGCCACGTTTAGCAACTTTTGTCATTATTGAAGCAATCATGATGACACGTGTCATGCATGATCATTAAAAAGCAAGTTACCGTTGGTAACTTGCTTTTTTGATGAGAAAAATTGTGATAATGGGTGGATAAATAAACAGACAAAAAAGCCCGAAAATGCTGTGTACCTCGAAAATTGAAGACACATCAAAAACGCGCTTTTCTATGTTTAACCCTCAGACTCAATCAATTGTGAACCAAGTTCATAGTTGTGCGAATAGTCTACGGGAATATCAACTACCACAGGGCCTTCCGTAGCGAAAGCCTCGTCTAAGATTTTATCCAACTGATCAGGTGTTGTGACACGCAAACCTTTAGCACCAAAGCTTTCAGCATATTTTACAATGTCAATATTGCCAAATGTAACACCGGCAGACTCACCGTTGTATTTCATTTCTTCTTGGAACTTAACCATGTCATAATGCGCGTTATCATTCCAAACAATGTGAACAGTGTTCAATTGTAAACGAACCGCTGTTTCTAACTCCATAGCTGAGAAGAAGAAACCACCATCCCCTGAAACCGAGACAGATTTTGCATTTGGCCGAACCATAGCAGCAGTCAAAGACCATGGCAAACCAACGCCAAGCGTCTGCATACCGTTAGAAATTAAGAAGTGACGTGCCACGTATGACTTAAAATGACGTGCCATCCAAATATAGTGTGATCCAATATCTGTTGAGACTGTCATATCATCTGTAACATGTGCTTGGATTGACTTAATAACATTAAGTGGATGGTTCAAGTTACCTTCAGCAGGTGTGTAAGATGGTTCGTCAGAAGCACGCAAATCATCTTTTAATGCTTTCAAGACATTTTGACTTTCAGCAGGGACTTGATAACCATTGATACGCTCTGCCAACAAATCCAAACTCTGTGCTAAATCACCAATTAATTGACGTTTTGGTACAAAATTGTTGTCAATTTGAACATGTGTCGTGTCTAGCGCAACAATATTCAAATTATTTTCCTTATTCCAATTTCGTGGCTCGTATTCAATGGCATCATAACCCAATGTCACCACTAAATCTGCTTGTTGCAAAAGCTTGTCACCTGTTTGGTTACGGAATAATCCAATACGACCAAAGAAAGTTTCAGGTTCAAGGTCTCGAGAGATAACCCCTGCACCTTGGAACGTTTCAACAACTGGTAACGTCGTTTGTTCAAGTAAATGATGCAAAGCCGTCACCGTAGCATCATCAGATCCGCGCGCACCAACCAACAAAACAGGTAGCTTAGCCTGTTTGATTTGTTCTGCCAACCAATCGAGGTCAGCAATCGCTGCGGCACCTTGTTGCGCCTCAGGAACTTGTGGCAATGCAGAAATTGATACCGGTGCATCATCAACATCTTGTGGTAATGACACAAAAGCTGCACCCTTTTTGGCACCATTAGCCGCCGCAAAAGCATTAGCAATGATTTCTGAAATATTATTAGGATCTTGAATTTCTGAACTATAATGGGTGATAGCGTTAAAGAGTGATACTGAATTCGTTGACTGGTGTGTCAAACGATACAAATCACGGCGTGGTACTTGACCACCAATAGCAACAACTGAATCACTTTCAGCATTAGCTGTCATCAAACCGGTTGCTAAGTTACCAACACCTGGTCCAGAAGTCGCAATCACAACGCCTGTTTTTCCTGTGATACGTGAAAATGCTTGTGCCATAAAGGCGGCATTTTGTTCGTGACGCGTCACGATTAACTTAGGTACTTTTTGACCAGCTTTGGGATGCTCAAGTGTTTCAAATAAACGATCAATTTTTGCACCTGGAATACCAAAAACAAGATCAACACCATGATTAACTAGACTGTCTGTGACAATATCTGAACCATATTTTTGTTCTGTCATGTAAAGTTTGCCTCTTCTTGATTTAATAATGTTATCATAGCACTTTTCACATGAGTTTTGTACTGGTTAATTGTGAAGTTTGTTTTAATATCAATGATACATAATTCAAAAACTCAACATTTTTAAAGATTGTGAATTATTTCTCAACAAAAAAAGCTTGCCTCATCAGGCAAGCTTAATCACTTTTAATCACTAAATTCAAAAACAAATTCAGAATTATTAATGCGCACATCATCACCATCTTTGGCACCCGCTTCGCGTAATCGATCATCAACACCCATATGACGTAATTGACGAGCAAAGCGCATGATAGTTGCATCTCGTTGAATATTGGTCATTAAGAACAACTTCTCAATTTCCGCCCCACTTAACAACCAACGCTCCTCATCTTCAACCCATTCAACAGTAAAGTTGTGTGTTTCAGGTGTAAAGGTGTACGTTTTCTCAGTCACTTCGTTTTCCACTACTGGACGATAACTTTCTGGCGCAGGCGCGGTGGCCAACATATCAGCTGTCAAACGCATTAAGTCTTTTACACCATCTCGTGTAATTGAAGAAATCGGCATTATCGTTGGTACAGTTGGCAAACCTGAATCAGCTTCAACTTCTGATGTGAATTTTGACAAATTTTCGTTTGAATCAGGCATATCCATCTTAGTGGGCACCACAATTTGTGGGCGATTTAAAATCGTCTCATCATATTGTTGCAACTCATCTAAAATTTTGCGATATTGGGTATAAGGATCAGTTCCTTCAATACCTGACATATCAACTAAATGCAAGATTACCTTAGTTCGCTCAACATGTCGTAAAAATTGAAAGCCTAAACCAACGCCTTGCGCAGCACCCTCAATCAAACCTGGCAAGTCCGCCATAACAAAATCACGGTCATCATCCAAACGCACCATACCAATATTAGGTGATAAAGTAGTAAAGTGATAAGCAGCTACTTTGGGTTTCGCATTTGATACAACAGACAATAGCGTTGATTTTCCTGCAGAAGGGAAACCAACTAGGCCTACATCAGCTAAGACTTTCAACTCTAATTTGAGATTGCGAATTTCACCTGGTTCACCATTTTCGGACAACTCTGGTGCAGGATTAGCAGGCGTAGCAAAATGAATGTTTCCACGACCGCCACGACCACCTTTAGCTACAACGAGTTCTTGCCCATTTTCTAGCAAATCAGCTAATACTTCACCCGTGTCAGCGTCGCTAACTGTTGTGCCTTGTGGCACTTTAATATAACGGTCATCAGCAGATGCCCCAGTCATACCTTTTGTACCACCATTACCGCCAGGCTGTGCCTTAAAATGACGGTTGTATCGGAAGTCCATTAATGTCCGCAGACCTTCGTCTACTTTAAAAATGATTGACCCACCGTGACCGCCGTCACCACCGAAAGGTCCTCCCATTGCTACGAACTTTTCGTGACGGAATGACACGATACCGTCGCCACCTTTTCCGGCTTTTACTTCAATTTGTGCTTGATCTACGAATGCCATAAAATTGTCATGGCGTTGACCTCAAGTCAGTCGCCACTTTTCTCCTTGTCTGCACACCCTGTGTGCTTGCGTATGTTAAACACTCTAGTTTACCATAAAAGCGTAAAATTAGCTACGCTCCCCTGCATTCAGGGACAGGTGAATAACCCGCGCTAGTTTTTCGTTAATGCCAATCGCTGCCAATTCATCAATGCTTGCCGCCGTGATTTTTGGTAATGACCCAAATTCACGCAATAATTTTTGGCGTGTCTTGGGCCCTACGCCTTGAATTGTGTCGAGTCGAGAAGCTAACGAATGCTTACTCCGTAATTGGCGATGAAAACTAATGGCAAAACGGTGAACTTCTTCTTGTACACGTTGAATTAAGAAAAATCCCTCAGATTGTTTGTCTAATGTCACAATTTGTTCTGTGTGACCATCAATTAAATCAGCCGTCTTGTGTTTATCATTTTTGACCATTGCAGCAATTGGGACATTTGTAAGGCCAAGTTCGTCGATCAATACCTCTTTAGCTGCATGTAGCTGAATCTCACCACCATCCATTAAAATCAAATCAGGTAAATCACCACCCTCTTTGAGCACACGACTGTAACGTCGACGGATTACTTCCTGCGTTTCAGCCCATTCATCAGCGTGATGAGTAGACTGAATTTTGTACTTGCGGTAGAGATCCTTGTTTGGGACGCCATCATCGAAAACAACCATCGCACTGACAATCTCGACCCCTTGCGTATGAGAATGGTCAAATGCTTCAATCCGATGTCCCATCGGGATATGCAACGCGTCGGTGATTTCTTTCATAGCACCAGTTGTTTTTCGTTCATTTAATTGCATCAAACGGAATTTTTCTTCTAAGACGATTTGCGCATTTTTGGCGGCCAAATCAAGTAAATCCCGTTTTTCACCACGCACTGGTATTCGAACTGGTACGTTCAATATTTCGGAAAGCGCCTTGGTATCGATGCCCTTTGGCACCAATACTTCTCGTGGCTTCTGAATATTTTTTTGTGCATAAAACTGCTGTATGAAGCTCGTAACCTCTTCATCAGCCTCGCCAACAATAGCAAAGGTTCGTTTAAATTGGCGAATTAGGCGGGCTTGGCGCAAGAAAAAGACTTCAACCGTCATCCAGCCCTTATCCAAATAATAATTGAATAAATCTCGTGGTGTGGTATCGCGTGATAATACCCGTTGGCTTTCAACTGTTTCATCAATATATTTCAACTGATCACGCAAATCCGCTGCATGTTCAAATTCCAGCGATGACGCTGCTTTTTGCATCTTTTCGGTGATTATTTTTCTCACTGCCTTAGTGTCGCCATCTAGAAAATGCTTGATACGTGTGATTTGTTGATCATATTCAGTTTTAGGCACTTCATGCCAACATGGTCCCAAACACTGCCCCATATTGTAATACAAACAAGGCCGCCCTTGAAACCCATTACAGCGACGTAAAGGATAGTTTTTCTCTAAAAATCGTAATGTTTCCTGCGCTGCATAAACGTTTGGATATGGCCCAAAATAAAAACCACCGTCTTTTTTAACTTCGTTGACTAACGCCATTTTAGGATCACGTTCTTTGGTGATTTTGATGTAAGGATATCCCGTACCGTATTTGAGCCGAATATTATAGTAAGGTTTGTACTTTTTAATCAATTCATTTTCAATTAAAAAGGCTTCCTTATCAGAATTAGTCACAATAAAATCAAAATCAACAATATTGGCAACCAATTCAGCTGTCTTGCCATCGTGATCTTGTTTAAAGTATGATCTTACTCGGTTTTTGAGATTTTTTGCCTTGCCGACATAAATAATTTTACCGTTAGCATCTTTCATTTGATAAGAGCCCGGTTCAGCCGGTAGCAAGGTTAATTTTTGTTCAATATGTTGTGATGGATTTGCTAACATAGTTTCATTATACCAGTCATGTCACGTACTGCTATAAAAACGGTCATGACAAGCGATTAAAAATCCTACCATTATAGATGATAGGATTTTGAGAATAATTATTTTTGATGCGCCAAGGAAGCTGCCAAAAAATCATGGTAAAGACCTTCTGGACGATCAGGACGTGATAAGAATTCAGGATGGTATTGCGCTGCAACGAAGAAGTCATTTTTAGGATATTCGATTACTTCCATCAAACGATCATCCGGTGAAGTTGCCGCAAAGACCATACCAGCTTTTTCAAATTCATCACGGAATTTGGTGTTAAATTCATAACGGTGACGATGACGTTCTTCCACTTCTGGCTTATTACCATAAGCTTTTGCTGTCAATGTGTCGTGCAACAACATAGCTGGATACAAACCTAATCGTAGTGTACCACCACGATTTTCAACATTTTCTTGATCTTTCATCAAATCAATAATTGGTGCTGATGTCTCTGGATTTAGTTCAGTTGAGTTGGCATCTTTGTAACCCAAAACATTTCTCGCAAATTCAACTGATGCTAACTGCATGCCCAAGCACACACCTAAGAATGGTGTATTATTTTCACGGGCATAACGAATCGCTTCAATTTTGCCTTCTGTACCACGTGCGCCAAATCCACCTGGTACAATCACACCATCTGCGTCTTGCAATAAATCGTTAACATTATCAGCAGTGACCGTTTCTGACTTAATGTGATTGATGTTAACTTCTGCTTCTTGCGAGTAACCAGCATGTTTCAAAGCTTCATTGACTGAAATGTAAGCATCTGGCAAGTCCGTGTATTTACCAACTAAGGTAATGTTAACTGCTTTCTTAGGATGCTTAATTGATTCAACCATTGTTGACCAAGCTGTCATATCAGCTTGTGGTGCGTCAATTTGCAACTTATTCAAAACCACATCATCCATGCCTTGTGCTTGCAAATTCAATGGAATTTCGTAAAGAGTTTCAACATCTCGTGATTCAATAACAGCGTCAGCTTTAACATCAGTGAAGGTTGATATCTTACGTTTGAGTCCTTCTTCTAAGGGTTCTGATGTACGTAAGACAATCATGTCAGGCTGGATGCCCAATGAACGCAATTGTGCAACCGAATGCTGCGTTGGTTTTGTTTTGGCTTCACCAGCTGCAGTCAAGTAAACAATCAAACTGGTATGAATATAAAAGACGTTTTCGTTGCCAAGATCAGACTTCATTTGACGTAACGCTTCAATGAATGGCAAGCTTTCAATATCACCAACCGTACCACCGACTTCGACAATAACGACATCCGCATCAGTCGATTCAGCAGCTTTCTTCATTTTGTCTTTGATAGCATCTGTGATATGTGGAATAACTTGAACTGTTCCACCGTCATAGTCACCACGACGTTCCTTAGCCAAAACTTCAGAATAAATACGACCCGTTGTCACGTTAGAATACATGTTAGTATTGATATCCATGAAACGCTCATAATGACCCATATCAAGATCTGTTTCCAGACCATCCCCTGTCACAAAAGTTTCACCATGTTGATAAGGTGACATCGTTCCGGGATCAATGTTGATATATGGATCTAGTTTTTGAATCGCTAACTTGAGCCCGCGATTTTTCAGCAAACGACCTAAAGATGCAGCCACAATTCCTTTACCAAGCGATGACACAACGCCGCCGGTAACGAAAATATACTTCACTTGTTTATCTGCCATGATGCCTCCTCATGATTCCATCTGCGTTTACAACCACAGAAATGACGTAACAATTAGGGGTAAAATAAAATAGAAAAGCTCCCAAGAAAGTCTTGAGAGCTTTTAACGTTTGTCCCAACAAATGGGAGCCCTAATTTATAATACAGAGTTAGTCCTCATTTGTCAAATTGAATTACTCATTAATTTTCTTAGCGTGCCAAGCACGTGTTGCAAAGAAAACAATTGTCATGATGATTAGAAAAGCCAACCCAACAAGCAATGGTGCTCGTGTGTCGGGGTTAATCATCATAAATACCAACGTTACCAATAACATCAAAATCGCAAAATAGTTGGTGTATGGCGCAAAAGGCATTTTAAAGGGATGATCTGCCATTAATGACGCATGAGCTTTGCGGAATTTGATTTGGCTAACCAAAATGACAAACCAAGGCACCATACCGGGCAACGTACTAGCTGAATAAACCAATACGAAAATGCTAGAACTACCATGCCAAAACATTGGCAAAACTGCATTTAAAATGATGCCTAACAAAATACCACCAGAAATTGCTAACACAGGCAGCGTTGGCACACGATGCTTAGATAATTTCAAAAACTTAGGTGACAATTCTTTTCCCAAAGCCAATGTGTACAGCATACGACTTGATGAAAAAATACCCGAATTCAAAGCCGACATTGCAGCGGTCATCATGACAAAATTAATGATCCCCGCAGCAGCTGTAATACCTACTCGTGAGAAAGTCTCCACAAATGGCGATCCCACTTGATCTAATTTATCCCAAGGATAGATAGTAATGATAACAAAAATAGCACCAATATAAAATATTAAAATACGCGCAACAATTGATTTGATAGACTTAACAATGGCAACCTGAGGATTGGCAGCTTCACCTGCTGTAATACCAATAATCTCAATTGCTTGATATGACGTAATGACAATTGATAACGCAAAGAAAAATCCTTTTATCCCACCAGCAAAAAATGGTCCGTGTGCCCACAAATTTGAAAAGCCTAACGGTTGCCAATGATTACCAAATCCTAGTAAAATCACGAGCAATCCTAGAATAATCATGAAGATGATAGTGACAACCTTGATTAACGAAAACCACGTTTCCATTTCACCATAGGCTTTCACTGTCACTAAGTTAGCTGCCGTCAACATCGCTAATACGACAACACCCGTCACCCAATCGGGAATGTGCGGGAACCAAAAGTCTAAGTAAATTCCCACGGCAATGGTTTCACTAACACCAACTGTCAGCCATTGAAATACATTTGCCCATACCGTGAGATATCCAGCTACGGGATGAATATATTTTGTAGCGTAATTCGCAAAAGATCCAACAGATGGATCAACATATAACATTTCTCCCAAAGCACGCATCACCAAATACAGCACTAAACCAGCCAATGCGTATGCTAACAGTACAGAGACACCGGTCCATTTAATAGTTGCTGAAGATCCCATGAAAAGGCCAACACCAATTGTGCCGCCTAATGCAATCATCTGCATTTGACGTGATGATAAATCTCGATTCAATTCTTTTCCTGCCATAACTCGTCCATCCTCTTTTTTAAACAAATAAAAGCGCCCTTAAATAAAAATTCAAGGGCGCTTTCCGCGCGGTACCACCTTAGTCATATCAGCCGTTATTACAACCAGCCAATTCATTTCACTCTCATTGGAATAACGACCAATGACACCGGTCATACTTTCACGTGCGCTACTCGTATGTCACTTCGGAGGTAGTTATTCACCATCATTGCTTTGCCACTCTCACCAAGTATGGCATCTCTTCAACAACAACAATAGTTACTTGTCCTCTTCAACGTTTTCATCAATAATACACTAATTTACTATTTTAAGCAAATAAAAAACAGAATTCCTAAGAATTCTGTTTTTTATGGATCACCCAAGGTCGCCTGATTAACTCAGTGCTCCCGCTCGGATTCGAACCGAGGACCTTGGGATTAAAAATCCCCTACTCTAACCAACTGAGTTACAGGAGCATTTCTTATGCCTTAGCACATTTATATATATTACAGACTTTTCTAAAAAAAAGCAACCCCTTTTTTCAACTAAGTTTTATTACTTTTACAAAGCTGACACAAGTGGCTTAGACCGGCAAATTTCAGTAGCTGTAAATGGCATAATGTCACTCATTTTCAAAGCTTAATGAACATGTCAGATAAAAAAACTATATGACTTGCTCCTCATCCCTTTCAGCTAAATGAAACACATGCCAGATAGTAATGGCAACAATCCAAGCCACAACAAACAAGCAAACCAAAATAATACCCATTTGGTTAAAATCTAACCCATTTGCCCATTTCGTTAAACCATTTTGCCAGCCAAACATGACGGCAAATGACTGAATAAAGTCCACAAACCCAATGAATCCTGCAGCTAAAATAGAAATGCCTGTAATCGTCAAATTATAATAGACTTTTCGATATGGTGACGAAAATACCCAATGATAAGTTGTACTCATAAAGAAACCGTCAACTGTATCCATCAAACACATTCCCGCTGTAAACAGCAACGGAAAAGCCATTGTTGAATACCATGGTATACCCTCATTAGCAGCGGTAGCAGACGTTGCTAAAACCGCAATTTGCGTCGCAGTGTCAAATCCTAAACCAAACAAAAAACCAACGATTGCAACTTGCCAATTATGTTTTATCATGCCCAATAATTTCAAAAATAAACGATATATTTTGGAGGTATTAACTTGCTCATCATCCTTATCCTCTTTACCATTGTGATTGCGCATTGACGCGAATTTCACCCAAATATCATGCAAAATGAAACTATTGACAATAGCTAACATCATCAACATAGCAGCTGCAATTGAAGTCCCTAAGGCACCACCAATATGTTCAAAAACCGGCATGGCATGTTTTGCCCACTCGACAAATAGAACTGTTGCCAATGCCATCAATACCACGACCATTGAATGACCAAATGAAAAACTGAAACCGACACCGCGTGTATTTTTGCCATCATTTAGCATTTTACGTGTCATGTTATCAATGGCAGCAATGTGATCGACATCAAATGCATGCCTTAGTCCCATGGTAAATGATAAATAAGCCATTGCTATCATTTCAGGATATTGCGACGCACTGGTCATTAATAACATTATTCCTGCAATTAAAAAAAGGACAATTATTGCGCCATAGCGCATTGCATCTGTCTGTAACGTTGTTTGTTTTTGTGTGCGTAACATCATATTTTTTCTTCTCCTTGCACTGTAAAAATAAGATTATCATAGGGTATATCTCTGGTAAACATAGCGAACAAATGGTGTCCTTAGTAGACAAAATATGTCCTTTTAACATGTTACTTTGACGAGAATATGATCGATAATCGCTGACTACATTTGTTGCTTTGAGTGCATCAACACAAAAACACCCCAACTATATTAAAGTTGGGGTGTTTTTAATGTTGTCCCAACTATCTACCAAACGATTTTTGTTTAGTAGATAGTCACTCAAAGAACCTACTAAACCTCAATTGAGAAGTAGGTAGAGGAGAGAATGATTGACTTGCTTCATTGTTTTATGCATAATTTTACCTCTTTTTTTGTTATTTATTTAACAATATAATTAAAAGTATATTATTAAAATTTCATTTTGTCAAACGTTTAATAAATCAATATTGTTTATCATTGCTTGATTCTTATATCCCCATCATCTGTTGATATGATATATTTGCCAGTTGTCCCTTTATAAGCATAAGTTGACTGATCATCCTCATGCTGATTAAAAGCCGAGATGTCGCCATCCTGCGTTTTAGCAACCACACTACTTCTACCAATAGCGATTGCAACATCACCATCTTGTGCAGTGATGTTTAGTTCACCTGAAAGCTCATTACTTAACAAATTAATATCACCATCTGACACATTTATTTCACCAACATTCATGTGGTTTTGATGCATGTTTAGATCACTATCTTGAAGTTGAATCGTCGTTCTATCGCTAATGTGCGTATTTTTTATAGTTACATCCCCATCATTACTTTTAATCGTAGCTGTGGACGCAGCGATGTTGTTTAAATCAGTGTCCTCAGTATCATCGAGTTTTAAGTCATGATTGACTGTCATGTCTTTTAACTTTGTATCTGCAACATGTTGTAACGTTATTTTATCTGCTTGAATACCTGACAGACTAACATCGCTGCTATTCTGACCATTAATTTGAAGATTAGACAAATTTTGTGATTGCGGTACTGTAATCACAATTTCTTCTTGGTATCTCTGGCTATGGCGCTGCCAAGTGAATCCAGTAATATTAAATTCAATATTAACCTCGCCTCGAGATACACTGCTAGTCTGTTTATCAGTAATTGTTAAATGACTTTGTTGATAGTTCATTTCAGGTAACTTGTGATAAGTGAATACCTTAACAGTGGCTTGCTTAACATCACCCGTGACAACGCGTACGGGTAAAGCTGTTGAAATATTAATGCTTTTTACATTGTCAAAAGTATATGATTTTTGCGATATTTTGCTTTTCTTTGTTTTTTGATCAATAACTTTGAAACCATTATCCCAAGTAATAGCACTAGAAGCCCCACCAAAGCAAATGCCAATTAGTGCCATTACAACACCAATAACAACCAAAGTTAATCCAATCTTAACGCCTCGTTTCATGTTACCTATCCTCCTGATGTACGTGATTTTTATCAATGAAACGACGATAAATTAACTTGCTAAACTTCGCCGTTTTATTAATTAGCCACCTCAAAAGAGCAACACCAGCTGGTATGCCAGCCACCATAATTCCTAATATCGTCAACCCACAGCCAATATAATAAAGGCCCGTCCAAGTTGACTGCAGCAATACACCAACGCCACTAATAGCTGCCAACATACCTGTCAAACCAAGCGCAATTATAATCGCAATCAAAGCCGCGACAAGGGCAAAACAAACCGCAACTAGCGTAACCAAAATAATAAACACAGGTAACGCTAACGGTGACGCCAACAGTGCCAAGGCAATCCACCAAATTAGTTTAATATTTGACCGTGAATTTTTATTATTTGTATCATCTGCTGATTTTTCATCAGCCTTAATTGAATAATCAGCTAAAATTTTTCGTGAGAGTTGTTTTGGTGTACCTAATTCACCTACACATGCTTCATATGTGATTAAATCTGCATCCATCAAATACTCACGATAGAAATTCAACGCTTCCTCTTTATCTGAATGGTGCAACTGGTTTAGTAATTGGTCTAATTCAGTCAAATAATTCTCCATCTGCTTATTTCTCCTTCAATAATGTGTTGACATTGGCTTGAAATATTAACCAATCTTGTCGAATACTAACCAGTTTGTCACGACCCTGCGCTGTAATTTGGTAGTAACGTCGATTTCTACCTTGATAAGGTTGATCATAAGTAGTCACGTATTGATTATTTTTTAATCGTCGTAACACCGGATATAGCGTTGATTCTGAAACGGAAATGGTGCCTTGTACTCTCTGTGTTAACGCATAACCGTAATAATCTTCTTTATCTAATATTGCTAACACGCAACCATCTAATAATTCTGAACTCATTTGAATTGCCATACTTATTTTCTCCAATACTATACGACATATAATATATGTTCAAAAATATTATATGTATTTTTAATTGTTCTGTCAACAAAAAAATATCTCAACAAATGTCGTCATTGAGATATTTTTTGTTGCCTAATTATCTTTTAATAACCTGCTATCAATGAGAAAGAAATCATAGTGGTAATTTGGCTTTTAACTGTTTTATGCAATTTTTTAATAATAAAATCCGTGACGATAATCCCATGACGAGAAAATATCACTCATAATTTTCATAATTTTATCGACATCTAGTCCTTTACGAATAACGATTGGTGCTGGTTGAACACCAACAGCGCCATTTTGTTCTGGGATAAGCTTACCTGCTTCGTCAACCATTGATACCATCACACCTTGTTCGTAACGTGTGTCCAGCGTCTTATCAGGTTGAATTGATGCCACATAATCATCGGCCTCAATAATTAGGTCAGCAGCATTTTCAATTTGATCACCAATACCAGCTACTAATCCTCGGTTCCCCTTACCAGAAGGATTAGCTGAACTTGCAAATGAGAACTTGCCATACTTTTCCCACATTTCTTTGGCAATATTTTCACTTGGTGTGCCAAACTTGATAACAAAACAACTCGTTTCACGTTGATCCATCATCAAATCTTTTGTACCGTCATTTGGTATCTTGCTCTTAGCTTCTTCTTGCCATGGTAAGATGCACCCCAACAAAATGTCCTCATCCCAATGTTGTTGATACATTTGTTCGATTTCAGGTGTCATCTGCGCTAATTCTTTAACTTGTTCTACTGAACCACATAATACGACACCTGGCTTGTTACGCTTACGATTTTTAGCAGCAAACTTTCTTTCTAATCCTTTATCGTCTGAAGTCATGATAATATAACCCACCTTTGTTGGGCTAACAATCATTCCGCCATCTTCTTTCAAGATATTAATGGCTTCAGCTTGAACGCCACCATTCCAATGAATCTTTGCTGTTGTTGCTTCTGTCATGATAAAATACCATCCTTTTAATATATTGCTTTTTGTTTTTGATTATAAATGCTTTACGCATTTATCCGAAATTTGGTCGCTGCTTTTCGAATTCAGCGATCAATTTTTCATATTTCATCGTGTTATCAATATCGTCTTCACCATTGATAAACTTTTCTTTCCATTGTGAGTTGATGTCAAAGTGGAAAATATTATTTTTATAAGTCACAGTTTGTTCGGGTAAATCAATTTGAATAGTTTCATCTGCTTGAATGCCTCGCAATATTTTCCGATTTTCTTCAGGCAGCACAATTGGTAGCAAGCCATTCTTGGTTGAATTCATGTAAAAAATGTCTGAAAATCCGCCGCCAATTACTGCTCTAAATCCATAATCCGTTAGCGCCCATACCGCATGTTCTCGTGATGATCCTGATCCAAAATCATTGCCTGTAATTAAAATTGAAGCATCCTTATGTTCTGGTTTGTTTAGCTCAAACGCCTCATTTAACGAGCCGTCGGTATTGTAACGCCAGTCATAAAATAAATCTTTCCCAAACCCGGTTTTTAAAATATTTTTCAAAAATTGTTTAGGCAAGATAATATCAGTATTAATGTTGTCATTTGGAATTACAACTGCTCTGCCTGTCTCGCTTACAAAAGCTTCCATGTTATCCCCCTATACAAATTCATCTGTCGTAATATCAACAAAGTGACCAGCGATTCCTGCCGCAGCAACCATAGCTGGAGAAGCCAAATGCGTTCTTGATCCTGCACCTTGGCGTCCAATAAAGTTTCTATTTGATGTTGACGCAACATGCTTGCCTGCTGGAATTTTGTCAGGATTCATTGCCAAACATGCTGAACATCCTGGCTCACGCCATTCACAACCAGCATCTTCAAAAATTTGAGCAATTCCCGATTTGATTGCACAATTTCGAATGACCCGACTACCTGGCACGATCCACGCAGTGACGTTGGGCGCTAAATGATGACCTTTCATCATATTTGCAGCAATTTCAAGATCTTCGTAACGGCTGTTCGTGCATGAACCAATGAAAATGTAATCCAAATTAATATCAACTGGCTTCATATTGGGGTGTAAACCAATATATTCATAGGCATTAGCATCATTTTCATCTTTAATTTCTGGCAAATACTGATCAACAGGTGTTGCCATTCCTGGATTTGTTCCCCATGTCACCATCGGTTTCAAATTTGATACATCAAAGGTCAGTATCTTATCAAAATCACTTTCATCATCTGTATAGAATTGTGACCAATAGTTTTTAGCAGATTCAAAATCTTTTGGTGCTTGTTCACGGCCTTCAATATAGTCAAACGTCGTTTGATCTGGTTGTACCATACCAGTTCTTGAACCAGCTTCAATTGACATATTACACATCGTCATACGTGCTTCCATTGAAAGATTTTGAACAGTTTCTCCATAAAATTCAATCGCATAGCCGACACCAAATGACACCCCATATTTAGCAATGATGCCCATGATAATATCTTTGGCATACGTATTTTTAGGCAGCTTCCCAGTAACCTTAATCCCCATGGTTTTTGGTTTCACCTGCCAAATTGTTTGGGTCGCTAGCACGTGCTCAACTTCGGAAGTACCAATTCCAAAGGCAATTGCGCCAAATGCACCATGAGTTGCTGTATGAGAATCACCACATACGATTACTTTTGCAGGCTGTGTTAGACCGCGTTCGGGTCCCACAACATGCACAATGCCTTGTTTGTCATCACCAATCGATGCTAATGGTATGTTAAATTCCTTTGTGTTTTTGACCAATGTATCCATCTGTAATCGGGACATTTGATCTTGCACATTAAATATATCTTTCGTTGGTACGTTATGATCCATTGTTGCAAAAGTTAAATCTGGTCGTCTAACACGGCGGTTCGTGCTTCTCAACCCATCAAAAGGTTGAGGCGAGGTCACCTCATGTACCAAATGCAAATCCACATAAATCAGTTGAGCCTCACCAACTTCTCCAGCAATGACGTGTTTTTCCCAAATTTTGTCAAATAGTGTTTTGCTCATTTTATATCCGCCGATTCATAATTTTTTATGTAATCAACCATTTTTTGTGTGACTTCATCGGTCGTCATCGTGCCACCCATATCTGGTGTCACATAGTGGTTTTCAATAATGTAGTCTACTGCTGCAGTAATTTTATTGGCAATCTTTTTTTCATCAAAGCTTTCTGATAACATCATCGCTACCGTATTCACCATAGAAATGGGATTAGCTATACCTTGACCAGCAATATCAGGTGCTGAACCGTGAATTGGTTCATACAAATTAGGACCACTTTCACCAACTGACATAGAAGGTATTTGTCCAATTGAGCCTGTAATTTGTGCTGCTTCATCACTTAAAATGTCCCCAAACAAATTAGGTATAATCACAACATCAAATATTGTTGGTTTTGACATAATAGCCATTGTCATCGCGTCAACATAGTAATAGTCGATTGTCACATCCGGATAACTTTTGCCAACTTCATTCGCAATTTTTCGCCAAAACTTTGATGTAGCCAATACATTTGACTTATCAACAATCGTGATATGCTTGTTTCGCTTTTGAGCCATTTTAAAACCTTGATGCATAATGCGAGTGACTTCTGCTTCGCTGTAATACATCGTATCAATGGCTTGATGCGCTTCCAGCTTGCGTGGCTTTCCAAAGTAAGCACCAGAGGTCAGTTCACGAACGATAACAAAGTCCGTATTTTCAACATACTCTGGCTTCAATGGTGAGCGGTCAATTTGCGCTTGAGTCACTTTTGTTGGCCGTATATTAGCAAATAAATTAAGTTTTGATCTAATTTCTAATAGTCCTTGTTCTGGACGTCGTGGCGCATTATCCCATTTCGGTCCACCAATTGCACTAAGTAGCACCGCATCAGCTTGTTTTGAAACATCAATCGTTGCCTGTGGTAAAGGGTCACCAGCTCGATCAATACCATCACCACCAAAAGGTGCATCTATCAATTCATAAGCAAATGTTGTATCTTTTGTCGCAGCATCTAATACTGCCAACCCTGCTGTCATAATTTCTGGACCAATATAATCGCCTTTTAAAACTACTATTTTTTTAATGGATGTCATATTATTGATAACTCACCATTTCTTTTTCTTCAACGACTTGCATAATAACCTTTAATTGCTCGTCTGTAATCAAGTCAGACTCTTCAGCAACTGATTTAAAAATAGGGAAAATTACTTTCATATCATCACGCGTCACATCATAACCTAAACTATTTAGTTTTGACATTACCGCATGCGACCCCGACAATTTACCCAGAGGTAAGGATGCCGTAGCACCAACCATTTCTGGCTTCAAAATTTCATACGTTTCTGGATTTTTTAAGTACCCATCTTGATGAATACCTGACTCATGGGCAAAGGCATTGCGTCCCATAATTGGTTTATTACCCGCAACTGGCATGCAGGTTGCGCGTGCGACAACGTCAGAAATGACTTTGGACTGAGCTAAGACAATATCTGTTTCAACATTGAACTTTTCATGACGCACTTGAATCGCTGCGGCGGCTTCAATCATGTCAACATTTCCAGCGCGTTCACCAATACCATTAATTGTGCCCTGAATTTCCGTCGCCCCATGCGCAATGCCTGCCAAAGCATTAGCTGTTGCCATTCCCAAATCATTATGCGTATGAGTTGACCAACCAACTGTGTCAAAACCAATAATATTTTGACGCAAGTTTTCAAAAACTTCACCGTATTCTTCTGGCGTATCATAACCAACTGTGTCTGGTATGTTAATCATTGTTGCTCCGGCGTCAATGGCTGTTTGCACGCTGGCTACCAAAAAATCAGGTTCAGTTCTCGTCGCGTCTTCAGGTGAAAACACAATATCTTGCATATATTGCTTAGTAAAAGTAACGTCTGCTTTGATTTTGTCCAATATTTCTTCTTTAGTCATGTGCAATTTGAACTCACGATGAATGGGTGAAGTGGCAATGAACGCGTGAATCATTGGATGTTTTGCATTCTTAGTTGCCTCAATAACGGCATTAATGTCATTTCTGACCATTCGTGCCAAACCGACAACTTTTGCGTTAGTCACAACTTCTGCAATTCTTTTCACTTCCTCAAAGTCTTTCTGAGAAGCCGCAGGAAATCCTGCTTCAATGGCCGCAACGCCATAATTATCCAGTTCTTTTGCTATTTCAATCTTTTCGTCAATTGAAAAGTTAACCCCAATTGTTTGTTCACCATCACGCATTGTTGTGTCATAAAAAGTTACTTTGCTTACCATAATTTTCTCCTTAAATTAAAATCCCGGATTAGTCAATATGACTAGTCCGGGATTATGCACTCACATCCTTTTATTCACTAGCCATTAGATAAATAACTAACAACTAGCTCAAAAGCTCAACTTGTTAGGGTAGTCTAAGCAAGTTGAGGAGAAGGGCTGCGTTTGTTTTGTTAATTTGTACTGTGGCCTGATTTCTCATGTGAAACACTTCCTTTTAATTTAATAATACAATCATAACGAGTATGTCATTTGTCGTCAATTTTCAGGTGTGTTTTATTCCAAATTTATATAATTTTGCCACACTATAATCCTAACGCCATTTTAGCGTATCGTGACATTCTATTGATTTCCCAAGCTGGTTGCCAAGTGAGTTCAACTTTGGTGGTCTTAACTTCAGGTAAAATTTTTAATGCGTCATCAATCATTTCTTCCAATACACCAATCAGCGGGCACCCCATTGTTGTCAACGTCATATTAACAGTGACGTCACCGCTAGCGCTGATAGCAACACCGTTAATTAGTCCCAAATTAACGATATCAACTCGTAGTTCTGGGTCAATGACTGTTGTCAAAGCATCCATAATACTTGCCTCAATTTTTTGATTCATACCTTATCCTACCGATCCAACCATTTCAAATTTCATTAATCGATTTAACTCAACAGCATATTCCATTGGCAGCTCTTTTGTGAATGGCTCAATAAAGCCCATAATAATCATCTCTGTGGCTTTTTCAGCAGAAATACCACGTGTCATCAGATAATACAATTGCTCTTCGGAAACACGTGAAACTTTTGCCTCATGTTCCATCGACACATTGCCATTCAAAATTGTGTTGTATGGAATCGTATCGGCTGAAGATTTATCATCAAATAAAATTGTGTCACACTCGACGTGAGCAAATGACCCATCAGACTCGCGACCAAATTTCACTGTACCGCGATAATCTGTGGCACCACCATCATGTGCAATTGACTTTGAAATGATAGACGACGAGGTATTTTTGGCATTATGAATCATTTGCGCGCCAGAATCTAAATTTACGCCCTCACCAGCAACGGCAATTGATAACATGGTACCTTTTGCACCCTCGCCCTCCAAATACACTGATGGATATTTCATCGTCGTTTTTGAACCAAAATTACCATCAACCCATTCCATCGTTGCGTTTTCATGCGCTGCTGCACGTTTTGTTTCCAATGAATACACATTATTTGACCAGTTTTGAATCGTCGTGTAGCGGCAATAGCCGTCTTTTTTAACAATCACTTCTACCACAGCAGCATGCAACGCATCCCCTGAATACATTGGCGCTGAACACCCTTCAACATAATCAACATGTGCCCCTTCGTCAACAATAATCAATGTCCGTTCAAACTGACCCTCATTTTCAGTATTAATTCGGAAATAAGACTGAATCGGTGTCGTCACGTGGACACCTTTCGGTACATAAATGAATGTACCACCAGACCAAACTGCTGAATTTAAGGCCGCTAATTTATTGTTGGTTGGTTTAACAAGTGACCCAAAGTATTCTTGAATAAGCTCGGGATATTCTTGGACCGCAGTATCTGTGTCGGTAAAAACAATCCCTGTCTTAGCAAATTCTTCTTTCATGCGATGGTAAACAACTTCGGACTCATATTGTGCAGAAGAGCCGGCTAGCCACTTCCGTTCAGCTTCTGGAACACCCAAGCGTTCAAAGGTGGCTTTCAATTCCGCTGGCACGTCATCCCAGTCACGATATTTGTCATTGGTTGGCTTGTTATAGTAATAAATATCATCAAAATTGATTTCGCTTAGGTCCGGTCCCCATTGCTGCATTGGCATTTTGAGATATGTTTGATATGCCTGCAATCGGTAATCCAGCATCCACTCCGGTTCATTTTTTTTAGCTGAAATTTGACGGATAATGTTTTCATTTAGTTCTTTACCCGTCGAAAAAACTGCTTGATAATCGTCTTGAAAGCCTAATTCAGTCACCTTATCATTTGAAATAGCTGCCTTTGTTTGATCAATAGCTGCTTGTCTGTCTATTTCCATGCTTGCACCCCTCTTATTTTTCTATTGCTAATAATTCTGCCAAAGCATGCCATGCTAAAGTTGCACACTTGATTCGCGTTGGAAATTTAGTCACACCTAAAAGAATTTGCGCTTCCCCAAGAGCGTTATAATTTCCCGCTTCGCCACGAACCATTTCTGAAAATTGATCTACTAGCTGAGCAATCTGGCTGGTATTTTTCCCGATAACTAAATCCGTCATCATCGAAGCAGAAGACTTTGATATGGCACAACCATCTCCATAAAAATGAATATCAGTCACAATATCATGATCTATATTAAAAGCCAAATCAATGACATCACCACAGGTGGGATTATACTTTCGAATATGATAATTTTCGGTTCCCAACATAGGCTGATAATGATGCGGATGTTGCGCGTACGCCATAATCGTTTGACGGTACAAATAATCTAAATTATGCAAACTCACGGTTAAAGTACTCCTTAATTTTTTCTAAGGTGGCAACAAAGCGATCAATTTCTTGACGTGTATTATAGATGTAAAAGCTAACACGAACGGTCGCAGCAACATCTAAATAATGCATCAGTGGCTGTGCACAATGGTGTCCTGCTCGTACCGCAATACCTTCTTGATCCAAGGCAGTCGCTAAATCATGCGCATGAATACCCGCTATATTAAATGCGATTACACCAGTGTGCTGTTCACTCTCTTGCGGACCATAGACAGTCAGACCATCAATACTTTTAAACTTTGGCAAAGCATAATCAACCAATGATTGTTCGTATTTTGCTACCTCAATCATCCCGATATTTGTTAGATAATACACAGCAGCTCCCAGACCAATAGCACCAGCAATATTTGGTGTTCCCGCTTCAAAACGCCAAGGCAATGGTTGAAACGTTGCTTCATGTAAATCGACAAATTCAATCATTTCGCCACCAAATTGTGCTGGTCGCATTTGATTTAACACATCATACCTGCCGTATAGCACACCAATACCGGTTGGTCCCAGCATTTTATGACCTGAAAAAGCAAAAAAATCAACACCCATTTCTTGCACGTCTATTGCCATGTGAGGCACTGACTGTGCCCCATCAGCAATCATAATGGCCCCGTGTTCATGTGCCATCTGAGCTAATTTTTTAATTGGATTGACCACGCCCAACACGTTCGAAGCATGAGTAACTGATACGATTTTGGTTTTATCAGACAGTTTTGCTTCGGCATCCGCCAAGTCTAAAGTACCGTCTTCTTTAAGATCAATATATTTCAAGCTAGCACCAACCCGCTTGGCCAACTGTTGCCACGGGACAATATTAGAATGATGTTCCATGTACGATAAGAGAATTTCATCTCCTTGTTTAACATTTTCTACACCATAAGTACTTGCCAACCAATTCAACGATTCAGTTGTGCCACGTGTGAACAACACTTCTTCTCGCCTTTTGGCATGTATCAATTTTTGGAGTTTATCCCGTGCTTGCTCATATAAATTGGTAGCACGTTGTGATAATTCATAAATACCGCGATGCACATTTGCATTGTCGTTTTGATAGTAACTAGTGATGGCATCGATGACAAATTGAGGTTTCTGCGAAGTTGCAGCGCTGTCGAAATATATCAGAGGTTCGCCATTAATTTTTTGGTTAAGTATTGGAAAATCAGTTTGATTCATCTTCATGTTTTAACTTTCTGTCAATTTCCGTCACTACCTGCTGTTGCGCTTCCTTTGTTGGCATTTTTGCTAATACTTCACCCATAAATCCGCGAATAACCAGTTTTCGAGCAACTTGTTCACTAATGCCTCGACTCATTAAATAATACATTTGATCCTCATCAACACGACCAACGGAAGCGGCGTGGCCAGCAGTCACATCATTTTCATCAATTAATAATAGCGGATTAGCATCACCGCGTGCTCGACGTGATAACATCAAAACACGTGACTCTTGTTGTGCATCTGAGCCTTGTGCACCTTTAATAATTTTGCCAATACCATTAAATACTAGAGTTGAGCGGTTTAAAATGACACCTCGCTGGAAAATATGCCCTAATGTATGACGCCCTCGATTCAAGATAGTGGTCACAAATCCTTGTGTTTGCTTTTTTGTTGTCAGCCCAATAACATTGGCATGTGAGGTAGCCCCTTCACCGTTCAATTGACTAGCTAAGCGGATTATCGCATTGCCATCATTAAATTCAGCATTTTGCCAATCAAGTGTGGCATGGTCTCTCACTTCAGCCTCACGATTAATATAAGCTGTTGTTTGCTCGTTAAAGGCGTCAATATTAGCATAAGTTACTTGGGCACCAACATCAGCGATGACCTCAACAACAACTGAAGCTTTGGATTTTTGATCGCCTATCGTGTGTATTTCTTGCAAAATATCCGCCTTAGCATTTGCACCAATATAAACAAAAATACGCGCAACCAAATCTTTGCCAGAAGCAGCCAAATGATTTAGTGTTAAATGCAAAACGTCATCAAATTGGACATTTTCTGGGATATATACAAAAATTCCTGTATTAAATTGCGCAAAATTTTGTGCAGATAAACGATCAGTTGTCTTAGTAATGACGGTGCCAATCATTTTTTCTAGCAGTGCCGGGTAATCGATTTTTGCTTGCACCATACTCATCAAAATCACACCTTGAGCAGTCATTGCCTCGGTCAAATGTTGGTAAGTTGTCGATAATCCACTCACTTCGATACCATTGCCCTTATTTTTCATAAAAAATGGTGTCGTGGCTGTTTCAGTCGCTGGTATCATATCATCTAGTTGCCACGCGTTATACCGTACTTTGGCAAATGTAGGCAATGGTAAAGATTGTATTGAATGATTATCAGCCATATTAATCCTCCACAAAATATGAGTTCACATCTTCGTCAGTTAACTGAACACTCAAACCCAATTCATCTCGAAGGCCAGCATAGCCTTCAGTTTCCAGCTTTTTGGCCAATTCGGCGCCACCTGTTTTGACAATTTTTCCGCCCATCATCACATGAACAAAGTCTGGCACAATATAATCCAAAAGTCGCTGATAGTGGGTAATCATTAACGCGCCAAAATCACTAGATCGCATGTCATTGACGCCTCGGGAAACAACTTTCAAAGCATCAATATCTAATCCTGAGTCAATTTCATCCAAAATCGCAATTTTTGGTTCAATCATCATCATTTGCAAAATTTCATTGCGCTTTTTCTCCCCGCCTGAGAAGCCTTCATTGAGATAACGTTCCGCCATTTCTTCAGACATAGATAAAAATTCACGTTTTTCATCCAGTTTTTCAATGAATGACATAACACCCATTTGATCATCTTCTGGACGGCGTGCGTTAATGGCAGCCCGCATGAACTCAGCGTTGGTCACACCTTGAATTTCTGATGGATATTGCATTGCCAAAAATAAACCAGCGCGTGCGCGTTGATCCACTGACATGTCAGCTAAATCTTGATCATCAATGGTAACATGGCCTTGAGTCACCTCATAAGCTGGGTGCCCCATAATGGTTTGCGATAGTGTCGATTTACCAGTACCGTTTGGTCCCATAATGGCATGAATTTCACCAGTATTAACGACCAAATTAACCCCTTTCAAAATTTCTTTTCCTGCCACTGAGACATGTAAGTTTTCAACCTTGAGTGTTGTCATTTTTATTTCCCCCTTTTCGTTGACTGAGCTTTTTTAGGATATCTTCGTTATTATGTATTTTAGCAATTACCCGCGCATTTTCAATCATTTCATTGACAATAAAATCTTGACTGTGCCACATGTCGCTTGCTTGCACCAATTGCCAGAAAAAGTTTTCCAAAAAATAAGTGCTATCATCTGCATGTGCTAAGTCAATCCCATAAGTGGCCAACATCATTGCCAGTTGATAGTTTTTCATCAACATCTGATATTCTGCTAGTAAATAGACAATTGCTTCTTGACAACCAGTGTGATCATTGACAGCATTTGATTTTTGATGACGCCAGACGTCTTCAAACGCTTGTTGCGCCTTGGTAAATTGACCACAATGATAATAATAATGACTGGTTATCGCATAAAACAATAATTTGTATTGTTGATTGAAACACGCAATATCAATGTGCGATACCAATTTTTTCGCTTTATTATCATCTTTCACCAAAATTACCATGTAAAAATATTTGGCAATTTGATAAGTTGACAACTCTTTGTCCAGTATTTTGTCCAGCGCTACTTGTTCTATATTCTTTTTAAATTGATTAACATTTTGGTAAAATAATGCTTTTAAAGCCTGTGCTAGTAACTTTTCATTGCGTGTTTGATGTGAAGAAACTGCTATTGGAAACACATCATTCAATGTCAATCCTATTCGTTCACACAGCGCAATCATAATATCAAATGATGGAATCTGTTGATGTTTTTCAAATTTTGAAAGCGTGGCTTGCGTACAAATACCTGCACAAAGTGTAACCTGCGATATCCTGAGACGTTTTCTCGTCTTAATAAATTTTTCTATGTTGATCATATTTCTCCAAAATCCTACAAAAAAGCACCTAACTGTCAAAACAGTTAGGTGCTTAATCCGATATCCCAACCGTCTACTCTATTTCTGAAAGAAAATAGTAGACGATTAACACAAAATAGCCTACTAGTCACATGAGGACAAGGAGTGCAAAAAATGTGTTGTTCAATTGTGTTGTTATCTTATTCATAATATTGGTACTAATTGTATGCTCATTATTTACCAATGTCAAATCAAAAAATTATTTATATCAAATTTTTTTGTCATGAAACTGTTTATGCCGCTGTTCAAAATTTTTAATAAAGCAATGTAGCACAATAATCAATTTATATGAAATTATTTTTGACAAATAGCTGTTCAAATCGTTCTGCTAGCCAGCGATAGACAACAAAAACAACTATCATTGTCATCACACAGTTAATCACTGTTGGAAATAAGGACGATACTGTTGCTACTATCGCAGGTTGTATGGTCATGCCCTTGAACAAACTCATCACAAAATTATGCCCTGTTGTCATGACTAACTTGGTAACGACAGCCGCCAAAATAACCACAATTAATTTAACGCTCGTACCATGTTTTTTATAGTGAACCAGTGAAAATACATAGGTAGCAATACCACCAACGACGAAACATTCAAAAAAGTAATATGGGGCTTCCATCACATAGCCATGAAATAGATCAAACAATGCTAGCCCAAAACCGCCAGCAAGCGCACCACGTTTAAACCCTAAAAGTAGTACTGACAATAGCACTGCTGAATTTCACAAATGCACAAAAGGTTTTCCAATTAATGCCGGCATTGGCACCTGTATACTGGTTGCAACAAAGGTAATACTAGTGAACAATGCCACCAGTACAATGTTAATAACGGCGTTATTATGTTGTTTCATAATGATTATCTCCCTGCCAAACATGGCCCACAAATTGGTTTAATTGAATTGCATTAGCAACTGCTTGAAATGTAAATTCTTTGGCCTCTTTAACTGAAGCACTGATTGAATTATTTTTAACCATATTAGCAAGAATTGCTGCCGAAAATGTACATCCTGCCCCATGATTATAATCTGTTTTTATGATTTCATTCTGGAATACTTCAAAATTTGTCCCATCATACAATAAATCCGTCGCTAAACCGTCAGCAAATCGGTTTCCCGATTTAATCACGACATTTTTGACGCCGTAATCATAGATTTTCTTTGCTGCTTCTTTCATTTCAGAGACATTATTGATTGATTGGACATCCGTCAACAATGCTGCTTCCAAAACATTAGGCGTCACAATGTCAGCCTTCGATAATAATTTCTTTTTATAAGTTGTCAAATCAATCGTTTTGTCATGAGCAATTGTCAACTTTGTAGCCATCACTGGATCCACCAGCAACATACCAAATTTAGCCGTTTCGAGATAATCAATTAAAATATTAAAATTATTGATATCCGAAATCATACCAACCTTAATCCCCGCTAGCGTAATAGATAATGTCGTTTGCAGTTGAGCTGAAACAGTTTCAGTTGGCATTGGATATTGCGCCACTTGCCAGTTGTTTGGATTCATAGTGACAATATTTTCTATCGCCACTACGTTAAATCCATCATATCTTTCAAACGTTTTAATGTCTGCCTCAATGCCCCCACCGCCACTCGTATCTGAACCACCAATAGATAATATTTTTTTCATAATTACCTCGTTTTCAATTAGCTATATTGTTATTTAAAAAATGTTAATTTAGTGTTATCTCATTTAATATACACTACTTCAAAAAATATTCAACATTCACTAGTTCACCTTTTTTTAACGAACATTCTACTTTGTCAGAAAGTTGATGTTCTCATGATAGCAAAATAAGCAGTTAGTCATCGCGCGTGCTCCGATAACTAACTGCTTATTGTAGATACTTTTTAAATGATACTCACCCAACTTAGTGTTGCCAGTTGAGCCAACTATCTCAAATTACTTTTCTTGATCACCATCACCAAGATCGTCAAGATCATTACCACCAGTTAATTCCGTCATGTTGGCATCAATTGATTCATCTTCACTCAAATCAATTTCGTTGGCATCGTCATCATCGTCGTCAACAGCCACATCATCGTCTTCAGAATCATCTTCGGCGTCATCATCTTCAACTGTTGTGAAATCTTCATCTTCGGGATCATCATCGTTATAATCGATAACATCATCATCAGATGCATTATCAGCAAATACGTTGACTTTCTTTTTAGCTGACTTTTTACGCTTCGGTGCATCTTCTTCATCATCAAGTTCATGAATTGATTCATCAATGGCATCAACTGGATACCAAGCACGTAATGCCCATTCATTATTACCAAGTGAAATGAATGAACCATCTGTATTCAAGTCAGTGTAGAATTGTGATAAACGTGGCTTAAAAGTTTCTGAATCAATTTCCAAAAAGTCTTGAATCTCTTGAACGAGTGAGCTGAAAGGCATTGCTACTTTATGTTCAGTCAAAACAGCAGTTGCTATTTCGACAAGTGCTAATTCTTCTTTAGGGTGATTGCCTAATGTTGTAAGTGACATATTGCACGTCCTTTCGGGGTTTCTAACTAGTCTAGCATACTAGATTTGGCGCTAAATTGCAACCGAATTTCGTATTGTCCAACAATTTGTTGATTAGCATATAAAACATAATCCACGTCAACTTCACCTCGCCAGTTTGCCAAATCAAAGTGGGTCACCAATAAGGTTGTTAGCGTTTCAATTTGCATTTGTCCGGCTGGTGTTTGATACAAAGCTGGAACACGTTGTGATTTCACAAATGCTAATTTGGTTATTGTCTCACCAGAGCGATTTAAGCGCACGCGTTCATCATCAATTTTGAACATAACTTGTGTTGTCTGATCGTCAATAATCTCTGTATAACGCAAATAAAGTGCGCCATTTTTTAACAATAACTGACCATCTGTATCAAATTGAAAGTCTTCGATATCATTTCCCTGACGAATTTTCGTTTTTAGGTGAACTTTTACGTCCGATTGCCCGTTAATTATCATATTCTGCCCCTATCTCAATCTAAAATCTATTATAATATAAGAAAGCACAAAAGGGCATACTATATGATGTTAGATAAAAAAATTACTAATGAAAAAGTTCTACGCGATCCTATTCATAATTTTATTCATATTCAAGATCAAGTTATTTTGGATTTGATTAACACCCCTGAATTTCAGCGGTTGCGTCGCGTTAAGCAACTTGGCATTACCAGTTCAGTGTTTCACGGAGCGGAACATTCACGTTTTGGGCACTCTGTGGGTGCCTATGAGATTGCTCGACAGATTACCGAACACTTCGATCAATATTATGGCGATGTGTGGGATTCAAGTGAGCGCTTAGTCACGCTTGTCGCTGCCTTGCTTCACGATGTTGGACACGGTGCATTTTCTCATACATTTGAACACCTATTTGGCACAGATCATGAAGCAATTACACGGGAAATTATCATGGGTGATACGGCCGTACACACGATTTTGGCACAAGTATCAACAGATTTTCCCAATAAAGTGGCTAGTGTTATTGCTAAAACTTATGAAAATCCACAAGTCGTGCAATTAATTTCTAGTCAAGTTGACGTTGATCGCATGGATTATTTATTACGTGACGCTTATTTTACTGGTACTAAATATGGTGAATTTGATATTGATCGTATTTTGCGTACCATGCGCCCAACCCCAACCGGCATTGCCTTTGATATCGCCGGTATGCATGCCGTTGAAGACTATGTTGTGTCACGTTATCAGATGTATTTACAAGTCTATTTTCACTCTGTCTCACGTGGTATGGAAGTGCTGTTAGAACATATTTTGACGCGTGTTCGCGAGCTTTATCAAGCCAGCCATCACAACCCTGTACCTGAAAAGGACTTCGTTGGCCCACTTTTGGCGCCATTATTTGATGAAAAGCCATTGGGATTAGACGATTATCTCAAGCTCGACGATAATGTGTTTATGACTTATATCAATATCTGGCAATCCCACCCCGATCCGATTTTATCGGACTTATCACAGCGTTTTCTTGGACGTCGCCCGCTCAAGTCAATTGCTATCACCAATGAGACGGCACCTTTATTGGGCGAGTTAGAACAGCTTGTGGATAACGCGGGCTTTAACCCTGATTACTACACAGCACGTAACGATGCTTATGACTTACCATACGACGATTACAAACCCAACGTGGCCAAGCCAAGAACGCAAATTGACTTTTTGTTAGCTGATGGGACACACCGCGAACTCTCTGATTTATCAACACTCGTCGCTGCGATTAAAGGCAAAGCGTCACTTGATCAGCGATTCTTTTTCCCGAAAGAAATGTTAAATATTGAGCCAGACGAATTATTTGCTGATACTTTCAAGACCTTTCGCAGTTTCATTAGAAATAATGCGTTGACAACACCTAATCCTGAAACTTAAAATAAATCACCGTAAATCAAATTACGGTGATTTTATTTTGTTATGCATTCATTTGTTTTGCGATATTAGCCAAGGAAATTTCATTAGTTTCAGCAAACCAAATGTCTGGTTGAGCATCTTTAGCTGCTTTACCAATGCCCAGTGCCGTTTGCCCTGCACCTTTGATCGCTTGCACGCCAGCACTGGCATCTTCTAACCCAATGATTTGTGTTGGTTGTAGCTTCAATATCTCCCCTGCTTTGGTAAATATTTCAGGATCTGGTTTGCCATGTGATAACGTGGCTGGATCCACAATGCCGACAAAATCAGCCATGATGCCTAATTTTTTGAGTATCGTTGGTGCGTTTTTTGAAGCACTGGCAACACTCGCGACGTAACCTTCACGTTTTATTTCGGCTAGAAATTCAGTCATTCCGGGCAAAATATCTGCCGGTGTCAACGCTTGAATTAATGCAACATAATGTTGATTTTTTTGTGCCGCAAATGCTGCTTTTTCATCATCCGTGTAGTCATTTTCATGACCACCTTCAGCTAAAATCATATTTAGCGAATCCATACGACTAATACCTTTAAGTTGACGCCCTAATTCAGCCGACCAAGACACATTCAAGGACGTAGCCAAATCATGCCAAGCTTGCTCGTGAAACTTAGCGGTATCCGTGATGACACCATCTAAATCGAATGTAAAGCCTTTTATTTCTGAAAAATTAACCATGATAAGACACCTCTTTTGCCTCCCCAGCTACCAAATCAATCGCTTTGTCATAAACGTGAACGGTTATGGCTTGATCGCTCATCAATACCATGACAGTTGGCTTGATATCAATATCAATTAAGACACCTCGATATTGCTGTGTAAAGTGTAATTCAGACCACTGTTTTGGTAATCGTGGATTGATGCTGAACTGACCGTGCAATAAATCAACTCCAGCATAATCATTTTGAATGACTGATAATGTTTCGCCCATGACACCCATGTGAACACCCTCTGCGGTTGTACCACCTTGAATATCATAATAATCAGAACCAATTGCGTCTGTCAAAAAATCATACGCTTGTGTTTCAAATTTTGTATCACCTTGTCGCGCCAACTCGACATAGATACCAGCAAATACTGGGCGAGAAGTCGTTGAACCATGTGTTGTGCGGTCTAAGTAATAGGCTGTATTCTTTGCCAACCAATCATCGGGTAATTGATACCCAAGTTGATGAATCAGTGACTCTGTCTGTTGCGCACCTAGGTTATACAATAGCATTAGAAAGTCAGCCTGTTTAATGACCTGATAATCATCAGGGGACTTGCCTTCTGACTTGAGTATCCTATCAATTCGGTGAATATCACCATACTTAGCTTGATATGCTGAAAAATCGAGATGCTTAAGTTTGAAGAAACCTTCATATTGTTCGACAATGCCACGATTATCAATGGATAACTTCAAATGATGACGAATGTCTTCTGCTTTTTCCGCTTCATTTTGAGTATACCCAACTGCTCGTGCTGCCGCGTCAAAATCAATATTGACGTTCTGCGATAAATCATGCAGATAGTTCAACAACCAAACCACCATAACGTTTGTATAAGCGTTATTGAGCAATCCACCAGCATGAGCACCGGGAATTTCTTCATGGAATTCGTTAGGTCCCATAACGCCTTTAATTTGGTAACGGTCACCGATTTTCTCTGCTTTGTTAATCCAAAAACGACCAACTTGGATTAACATGTTTAAACCGCCTTTATCAAGATGGTCATAGCGTCCTGTCACCTGTTGGTAAACCCACATATTATAGGCAATTGCTAATGAAATGTGGCGTTGTAATCGAGAATTATCTGGAATCCAAGTGTTATCAACTGTGTTCAAATGAATCAGTTGACTTTGCTCGTCACCATACATTCCTGATTGCCAAGGATACATCGCACCTGATTCGTTCTCTGATATAGCATTTTTTTCAGCCGCTGATAACCGCTTCGTGCGATAATTCAAAACAGCACTAGCCGATTTGGGTTCGTTGACTGAGTAATATGGTAGTGCAAATAATTCATCCCAGAAAATATGACCACGATACCCCTCACCAGTCAAACCACGAGAGCCAACCGAAGCATCCAAATATGGATTTGCGTTTGGATTAGCCATCTGATTAAGGTGAAAAATATTCATACGCGTCAACTTTTGCATGGCATCGTCGCCACTAATTTGAATATCTTTGGTTTGCCATAATGATTGCCAATAATCATGACTCTCGCGTTGAATTTCGTCAAAAGTCGTGTTGGCTATTTCATTTTGAACAAATTCAGCAAGATCGCCGTCCGTCTCTAAATCACTTGCAACTGCCATCACCCGTTCAATTGAAAATGGTTGTCCGGCCTGACAATCATTTTCGATGTGTGTTGCCACCTGATTTTCAGTTTTTGTCGTTTTTTCAACACTTTCACCTATTGTTTTTGCTGCTAAAGCAACAGTAACATCAGTTGTTCGTGTTTTGATGATCATCAGATCATCCTGAACTGACTGGACATCAAATTCTTGCGAGTCAAAATCACGATAGCGTGCCACATTTTTGTTTTCGACGCTGCCATCAATAATCGCATCAATCGCAATGTGTGCGTCATAATTTGAGGTGATTTGAAAACGTAAACCTAACTGATGCCAGTGAACTGGATTAATCACCTTAACAGTTTTAATGGTGACAAAATGTTGTGAGTCTCCCGACACCTGCACTTGATAATCATCTGTCAATTCACCCGTTTTAAAATTAAGGCTGCGTTTTAGTGATTTGATAGTTGAGTTGTTGATTAACAGAGATTTACCATCAATTTGCACCTTGATTAAAGCTACACTGGGCAAATTCACAAGGTCTTCATTAATGACATCGCGCCCTGCAACGGGCGTTGATGTTTGGTTAAAAATACCAGCCCCGTACAACCCGGGATAAAAATCATCATCATAAGCGTTTGTCACAAGTGCGCCACGCCAGCCCAGAAAGCCATTTCCTAAAGTTAGCAAGCTCTCGCGACCGTAATTTTTAACACCACCAACAATGTCGTTGTAAGTTAATAACCAATTTTCATTTGTCATGTTCACTCCTTAAACAATTCTCACTTTACTTGGCAACTGCGTCTTTAAAGGCGTTTTTCTTTTCAACAGTCTTAACTTGACCTGTATCTGAATCTTTAAATCCGAAGAAGTAAACCATCGCAAACGACACCGCAATTGTCGCAATCTAAGCCACCCAGAAAATCAACATATTATTATCCGCACCTGTTTGACCCTTTGGCACCGCAAATGATGGGAAGCCAATCAATGATCCTGTGAATCCGTACATATTCAAGTTGAACAAACCGGCAATTAAGCCGCCGACAGCACCACCAATGTTAGCCATCCAGAATACACGGCCATACTTCAAATTAATACCATACATTGCTGGTTCTGTAATACCTGCCATCGCTGATAGGAAGCCCGCACCAGCCAATCCCTTAAGTGATGGAATCTTGGTCTTAGCCCAAACAGCCAAGGCACCAGCACCCTGTGCAATCATAGTAAAGTTCACAATTGCATTCAAAGTAGAGTGACCAGTTTGTGCAATTTCATTAGCAATCAATGGCACAACCATCCAGTGCAAACCGAAAATAACGAGTGCTTGATACAAACCACCAATAATCAAACCAGACAATGGATAATTTAAGTGCAAAAGCCAGTTAACAATTGTTGAAATACCTTGTGATACCAAAGTGATAGCTGGTCCAACGACAACAACAACGACTGATCCCACAATTAATAGCGTTAGCAAAGGTTGGAAAATTGAACGTAATACTAATGGCAAATGCTTTTTGAGCCAATTACCTACTGGACGTGCCAACCAAGCGGCAAAAATAATTGGGAAAATTGAGTATGCGTAACTTGGAATATTGATGGGTAAACCAAAGAAACTTGAATTAAGGCTTACACCAAACAAACTACCCAGCGCCTGCGCTGGTTGCACAACTTTGCCATCAACAACATGCGCCGTTGTCAAATTGATAAAGTCAGGCTTAACCAAGAAAGCACCAATAGCGGCAACTACGAAAGGATCACTTTTAAGCTGTTGCGCTGCGGAAAAGCCAACTAAAATAGGCAAAAAGTAGAACGGTGCCATGGCCATTGACTGTAAAATCGTAAACGTACTTGATGCTGGATCAATGAAGTAAATCGCTGGAAATGACGCTTTGTTTGAAAACAAGCTCAAAAATCCATTTAACATACCACCAGCAGCCAATAAACCGATGATTGGCATCATTGAGCCAGTTATCGTACCAATGATTGCTTGAAATGCATGGACCAAGGGATTCTTGGAACCTTTTTCTTGTTTGGTTGCAGCAACTGCATCTGCCGTCGCCGCATCATCTACGACACTGCTGCCTAGTTGCGCCACGACTTCATCATAAACGTCGGTGACTGCAGGTCCAATGACAACTTGATATTGCCCCAACGAATCAGCATAATTGACACCGGCAACCCCATTTAGGGATTCAATCTTGTGATCATCAGCGACTGTGTGGTCCTTCAAATAAAACCGCAAACGCGTGATACAATGAATGACCTTATCCACATTTTGTGCACCGCCGACGCCTTGAATAATGTCTGCCGCTAAGGGTTCGTACTTCGTACCATTTCCTTTTGCTGGTGCTGATGATGTTACCGGTGTAATAGTTTTCACAGTAGCGTCAGCAACAGTCTCACCAGCTGAAACATTCTCTTTACCAGAAATCAGTGTTAATTTGTCTAATACATCAGCCGTATTGGTAAAGACAACCATCGTTGTTGTATCAAGATGTGCTGCTTTGATTTCTGCTAAATCAACATCCCCAACATGATCCCCCGCTTTGACCTGATCACCTTCTTTAATTCGCCACTCGAAAGGCTTACCATCGAGACTGACGGTTTCCAAACCAACATGTGTCAGTACCTCCAATCCGTCAGAGCGTCGAACACCAAATGCATGTCCTTGCATGGCGATAACGACACCACTAACTGGGGCTACAATATCATGCCCAGTGGGTTGTAGGGCGAAACCATCTCCCATGGTTTTTTTACTAAATACTGGATCAGCCACATCAGCAAGTGAGATAACGTGACCTGCTAGTGGCGCTAAAATTTTTGTATCTGCCATTTTTTCTCCTCAATACAATTAACAACAACACTCAATGTCGCCTTGAAAATTCAACGCTTTTAAAGCGATCGGCTCGGTTTCTGGACTCAGTGAAAGAGATAATGCGACCATCATTCAAAAATGTCTCTGATCTAATCACAACGATTGGAATGGATTCAGCTAATCTCATTAATTGCCTGTCCGTAGCATTGGCAGGTTCAACCGTAATGGTTTTCTTAGCATAACTAATCACCAATCCCAATTGCTGTTCAAACAGTTCAAATAATGACACTGATTGCGATAATTTTTTGATTTCAGGCACAACATCTTTTAAAACGTAATCGTGATCAATAATCACTGGTTCGTTGTCCAAATATCGAATTCGGACAACAGCAGTTGCCGGCACAGGCGTGTTGTCACCATACTCAAATACCGATGGTACCTCACTATCTGTAATCGACAACAACTGTGTCCGTTCATCTAATTTCAGACGCGCAGCCAACTCACGATAACTTTCAACATGTGAAATAGGAAATGAGTAGCGATTTTGATTAATGACGAACGTGCCTCGTCCTTTAATTCGCATAACATATCCTTCATCAACTAGCATTGCCACAGCTTTTCGTGACGTCTCACGAGCCACGTGGTAACGATTCATTAACGCAAAATCACTCGGTAACATCTCATTATTGGGATATTTGCCATCGTTGATTTCTTTCAGTAGTTCATCGTGGATGATTTGATATTTATTCATTTTTAATCTCCTTCACTGATGTCTACAACACCAATATACCATCTGTTGAAAGCGTTTACAACGCTGTTTTAAAGGTTTTTTAGAGATTGTATAGACAAGTAGCCTAGTGTTAGTATCTGATAACCTTTTGACGACTAGACAGGATATTTATTCATTTTGGTCGTTCAGTTATGCACAAATAAAAAAGTGTAAAAAAAAAGCAACGAATAGTTGCTTTTCTCTTCATGTCATCATTTATTAACAATTGGTAAATCAATTTGACTATTGGCTAAATCTATCGTGTAAACAATATCTTGATTACCGCGGACGGTCATCTCGAAATCAGTCGCATACAAAACAACACCAAGTTGGTGACCTGAACGTATTTGATAGTGAGTTGGTTGTAAAGTCAATGAGACATTAACAAACTCGTCTGCCTGCAAATCATCAGTTTGCCAAACATTGGTTCGATTTTGCAAATTAATATGACCTAATGTTACCATTTTCTGATTTGCCTTGGTCATTTCAAAAGCCATCAAACGTGTTGGGCTAAAGTTTCGTCCGCGATCAACTGTGGCTTCTTGTGGTGTTGGTGAAACTTTCAGATATTGATCGGTCCCATAATCCACAATAATAGCGCTTAATAAACCAATATTTTTTGAGGATTTGACCCGTAAATTTAGCGTGATTTCACCATCAATCGTCTGAGCGGTTGATAATGCTTCTGTCTTAAAAATCTGTGTTGTTTCTGGTATTTTTCCTGAAATCAATGCTTGACGCCAAGCATTGAAATGCTTGCCATACTGCTTGAATTGGTCCTCAGGTAGCCAATCCCTGAAGCTTACTTCACCAGCTGATTGTGGGCTACGCGACAATTTTTTATCCGCGAAATGATAACTGACTTTTTGACCAATCCCCCAATCTTCTAGGGCATGCCAAGCTTCTGGATTGGTGTTATCTTGCCACGTCACTGTTGGCAATGAAGTCGTCGCGTCCACATGCAATCCCAATAGTTTTTCGGAAAACCAAAGATTAATTTGATCAGAAAAATCAAGGGAACGGTTATTATTGATGTAAATATGTTCTCCTTGATGCAAATATATCTTTTTAACATGATTATTTTGCTTTAAGGCAGACCAAAGCTGGTAAACTTGACGTGGTTTAACATTCCAATCATTTAAACCGTGAACCATCAGCATATCGATTTTGATATTTTGTACATGTTTCAGGTAATTACGCGAATCCCAATAGCGGTCATAGTTGCCGTTATCACGTGCCATAAGACGTGCAGTTTCTGATTGAAAGGCTTGCCACTGAGAACGTGTCCGCCACCAATCTGCTGGATCTTTCATTCTTGTGTAAACCAATTCAGCCAACACGTCCATATCTTCTCCCGGAAAGCCACCCGGTGCCACCACTAAACCATTATCACGGTAATATTGATACCAATTCGAAATAGCAGCTTCAGACACAACTGTTTCTAACCCTGCAACGCCAGTTGTTGCAACAGCAGTTGCTAATGTGCCCAAATACGAACGGCCTGTCATCGCAATTTTGTGACTCGACCAGTCAGCAGCAATTGCGATATTATCGTATCGATTCGTAAAAGCCACTCGGTTACCGGCAAGCCATTCGACAACATTTTTCATCGATTCGACTTGCTCGGGTGACCCCGTATCTTGCATACCATCAGCATGCCGTGTACCGACACCAGCAGAATAAGCAATCGCAAAACCACGCGACAAAAAGTATTGATTAAGATCAACTGGCAAACCAGCTTCAGCTGTAAATGAAACTTCCGTTTCAGTTGCGTGACCTGAAACTTTTCGCGGTTTGGCAGTCGAAGCTGATAGTCCTTGATATGTCACGTCATTTTTATCAACTTGAGTTGGTTCTTTCCGCTGCAAAGGCACATTGACCAAATGAATTTTAGCATCATTTTCTTTGACATTCAGTCCCTGATAATATGGAGAAGCAGTGAACAAAACGGGCAATGGTGTCTCACTTTTTGGACGAACAATGTCGACTTGTACTAAATCAAGCTGGCCATCGTTATCAGTGTCAACACTCGTTTCTACCCAGACAGACTCGCGAATCAAATCATTTGTATCAAACGTCGATAATGACTTACCATTAAAAATGAGACGTTGATTGTTTTGTGGTAAATAACCCTGACTAACTAATGCATCAATCAACAATAATCCAGTGCTATTATGAGTATTTAGCAACGTATACCAAGCATGGGGGATAGTATCAATCGCAACAATCGGCAAGCCTAGTTTTTGAAATGTCGCTACACCGTCAAAGTTATTATTGGCTAATTCATCATTGAATCCTAGTAACTGTGCACCAATACGATAAAAAACTGCTTGATCCACTGCTAGTTTTTGTTGGAAAAAACTATAAATTTCTTGTTCAGCCGTTGCCAAATGCAACCGCAACCAATCATTTTGAGCTGAAATAGAGTGGTAGCTAGGCAAAGCCTGTCTTAACAGCGTTTCAAAGTTGTCACTGTTAAATCCTAATGCTTTTAATTCCTGTAATTCAGTCGCTAAATCTACCTTAATTCGCCCGTATTGATTAATCATATTTTTTTCCTTTAATTGTTATTATTATCTCATTATACGACAAAAGCACCCGCCTGACGACGCGTGCTTTTATGACGACATAATTTAATGATGAGAAGCTACTGTTTCAATCATGCTCACATCAAGTGTGCTTCAACAAGCAGTTCTTCTAACCATGTCCCTTTAATTTTTTTCATGCCAACTTTTTGAATTAACTTAGGAATTGGCAGATTCATATCCGTGATGGCTTTTTTGTCGTTCATATAATACATGGCACGTAATAATTCACGAATATCGTAAATTGAATTAAACACTTCCGGCACACCGCGTTCAACATCTAGCAGACTATACACGGCTTCCATTGCTGTACGGACTGAGTATTCAGTCGTAAACACTGTATCGCGTGATGGTGACTCCGCAAAGTTACCAATGAATGCCAAATTAACCGACCCGTCAGGAATGACTTTTGGTCGATCACCCATAACACGTGGCATGAAGTAACTTGTGATAAATGGCATGTAAACCGGCACTGTATTAATCGACTCTTGCTTGGATAATTGCTGAATTTTACTTTCTGGTACGCCAAGGTGATAAAGTAATTCTTGCGTAATTTCTTCACCGGAGCAATCAACAATCGTCTTTTTCACATAGTTGCCGGGCACATCAGAATACAAGCCATAAATCCAGACAGTTGTTTCATTTGGCTTTTGAGTTTTGAAGTGAGGCTGACGATGTACGGCAAAACTCATTAGCCAATTAGAATCTGTAATTGTAATAATGCCGCCAGTATTGATTTTACCATCGTGCAAATCACGTTTCGTCAAACGTTCAATATAGGGATCAATTTCTGTATTTTCAATTGTGGCAGTCGCTGACACAAACCAACTTTTTGCAGGTAAATCTTGATAAAAGACCGATGGATGGCCAAATTCATCAGATTGTGCCGCCAAGTTTTCCCATAACTGCCATGATCCACCCGGCTCAGTAGTTACTGGTGCTGGTTCAAAGTGGCTGCCATAAGTTGTACTTTCGGTGATAGAGCCGTTCGTTACAAACACCAAATCGTTGGCAGTTAATGGTCTTGTTTCGTGTTGCCCGCTAACGGTTAATTCTAGTGACTTAGCCACCTTTTGACCATTATCAAAATCCACAATAATGTTATCTACCGTGGTATCAAATTGTACATCAACACCATGGTCTTCTAAGTAATGAATCAAGGGCAAAACCATCGAGTCATATTGATTATATTTATTAAATTTCAGGGCTGAAAAATCTGGTAATCCATCAATATGGTGAATAAAGCGCATGGCATAGCGACGCATTTCAACAGCAGAATGCCATTTTTCAAAGGCGAACATCGTTGCCCAGTAAGTCCAAAAATTGCTTTCAAAGAAAGCATCTGAGAAGTAATCTTCAATCGTTTGCGTACCCAACTTGGCTTCTGGTGTCATAATCAGTTTGATAATTTCTTGTGATGATTTACCCAAAGTATAGTCGCCGTCATCTGGCACACGATTACCGCGATCGTAAATCAATCGGCAATTTGAAGAATTGGGATCATCTTTGTCTAACCAATAATATTCATCAAGATATGAAGCACCCGGAATTTCAAGTGATGGAATTGATCGATACAAATCCCATAAGCACTCAAAATGATTTTCCATTTCACGACCGCCACGCGTTACGAATCCCACGTTCGGGCGTGCTATGCCATCTAATGAACCACCAGCTAATGGTAGCTCTTCTAAAATATGAATTGCCTCACCTTTCATTTGACCATCTCTAATCAAAAATACCGCAGCCGACAACCCAGCCAATCCGGAACCAACAATATACGCTGACTTTTGATCAACCCCCTTTGGCTTTCGTGGTGTGGCAAATGCCTCATAATTACCATTACTATAATACATGATGATCTCCTTTCAATTTGAAAACGCTTTCAATACACTTATATTTTATCGCTAATCATATCACAATTGCAATTTTCATAAGTACATCATCAGCCAAAGAAAAAACCTGATAGTTTTACAAACTATCAGGTGACTCACCTACAAATACTTTTTATTGCGTCACTTCAGCAACTGCTGCATTGACAGCATCTTTTTCAGCTGCAACGAGTGCTACACGACTTGTAATCACGCTGGTATCCATTTTAATTTCACGCGTCAGTCCCGGTGTATCTAATTTCGGTTCAAAGAAAGCTTTAAATTCATCAAGGCGAGTTTGTGTCTTGAAAACATTTGCAATGACAGTGATATAGGTCGTAAACTCCATATCACCACCCACTGTATCTTCTAGCCATTGCCACTCTTCACGTACCCAATCCCAAGCGGCTTGTTGTCCGTCTTCGTTAGCCAACAGCCCATAGAACCAACCACGCAAATCTTGTGGCTTAATTGTGTCAGCATCCTCAAATTTGCCAACTAGTTGTTCAATCAGCGCCTTATCAGTTGTGCTAGTGATAGCTGCACGCAAATCAGACTGATAGCTCGCGTCAGAAGTAGCGTGATATTCAGCCAGTAATTGATTAAACAGATCAGCAGACCCAAACTGTTTCATTTCATTTGCCAAAATGAAGACACGTGTACCAGCAGAAAGGCTCGTCAAATCATTTTCATGAGCTACAAATATATCATGTGCCGCTGCAATTGCGGCTGGATTTTCAGCATACAACGCAGCATTGATAATATATGGGCGCGACAATTGGTCGTCATTTGACTCACCATCAATATCTTGCCAGCCTAAACGTGCTAATTGATCTTGACTCAGTTGGTCATACAACCCCTTCAAAGCCTTTTCCTCATCAGAATGAGCGGTCACGAACTTTTTCAAATTCACTGCAACGCGGTAAAGTGCTGCGGTCACAACAGCCGAATGACTATTGGCAAAACGACCTAGTAATGGCACTAATTGTGCATAAGAAATTTGTCGTCCTTCAGCTAATAATCTCAAATCTTGCAAAATTTGTAATTGTGAAATCGCATCTAGCTGATCTGATTGACTTAAAATATCTTGTAGCAATGTCTCATCATATTTAACAATAAAATGAGAATTATTACCAACGTTCAAACGGAATGGTGTACCAAACTGTTCTCTTAACGCTTCATAATTACCAATCGTCACTGACTGATCTTTGAAAATAGCGGGTACGGCATCGTAATTACTGTTCAATGGAATGGCCCATTGACGGCCAACCTCTTTGCCATCGCCAATAAAGAACTGTTGTTGTGAAAGCGTCAATTGCCCATCAACAACAGCTGCTGTAACGACTGGATAACCAGGCTGTTCCAACCAAGAAGTCATGATAGCACTCACATCAATGCCAGAGGCTTGCCCCAATGCAGCCCATAAGTCAGCTCCAGTAGCATTACCAAATTGATGCGCAGCAAAATAAGCTTTCAAACCAGCACGCAAAGCCTCATCCCCAATCAACGCACGCACCATAACTAGCATACGCGCGCCTTTAGCATAAACAATAGCACCGTCAAACAGCGCATCAATTTCTGCAGGATGTTCAACTTGAACATGGACAGATTGCACCCCATCAGTCGCATCTCGTTGTAAGGCAGCTGGTGCATCAGCTGTTTGGAAACTTTCCCAAATGTGCCAATCAGGCTCTAAAGCATCAATGGCGACATACTCCATCATATTGGCAAAACTTTCATTTAGCCACAAGTCATCCCACCACTTCATCGTCACCAAATCGCCAAACCATTGGTGCGCCAACTCGTGGGCAATCACAGTTGCTACTACCTGCTTGGTATCTAGCGCTGTGTTGTCAGGATCAAGTAATAAGTATGCCTCACGATAGGTTACTAAGCCCCAGTTTTCCATTGCACCCGCTGAAAAATCAGGTAACGCAAGTTGCCATGAATGTGGCAATGGATAAGGCGTTTGATAGAAGTCTTCATAAAACTCGATTGAGCGCTTCGCAATATCTAGTGCAAAATCAAGCTCCTTAGCCTGATGTGCTTTGGTTGCGAAGACACCAATTTTAACACCACTTGTCGTTTTGGTCTCTTTCTTTTGCAAGTCACCAAAAGCAAAGGCAACTAAATATGTTGACATACGTACTGTTGTATCAAAATAGTGTACACCATTTGCTTCACGCACTTCAGGCATGTTCGCCAAGATAGTTTCGCCTGGCTGTTCATCAAACTTAATGGCTAAATCAAAAGTTGCTTTGGCTTCTGGTTCATCAATACTTGGAAAAGCCTGTCTGGCAAAATTGGTTTCAAATTGCGTGCCAATGATCTGCTTTTTCTCACCATCAACTTCATAATATGAAGGATAAATGCCCATCATCGTATCAGTCAAAACTGTCGTATAAGTAATAGTAACTTTTGTTTCACCTGACTTAGGTAATTCAATCCGAATAGCGTCTGCGTCATGGTCTACCATAAATGTCACATCTTGCTCGTCCGCTTGGACCGCACTAATCATCAAATCCTTTTGATGAATCGCAATCGTTTCTGATTTAGCGGTTCCAGTAATTGTGGTTTTACCACTAATCCGCTTAGATTCTCGATCAATATCCAAATAGATTTCATAATGTTTTGGTTGGAATGTATTATAAAATCGTGTCAATTCAGCCATAATATCTCCTATCAATTGTTAGAATAATTCCATTATACGCTTTTAAAATAAAAAACGTCCCACAAGCGGGAAGTCAAAACAATGGTTATGCTTCTAGATGGTTAACAGCTGCTTCTGGCTGTTCGCCTTTAAGCACCCGCACAATATCATTTGTAGCATCAACTGCCATACGTGCTTTTGTTTCAATTGTATTTGAAGCAATGTGTGGTGTCAGCAAAACATTTTCTAAGCTAACCAATGGGTTGGTTACTGGCAAAGGCTCTTCTTCAAAGACGTCTAATGCCGCACCGGCAATTTCATTATTTTTAAGTGCTGCAACAAGATCTGATTCGACGATAATGACGCCACGTGCCATGTTAATCAGGTACGCGTCATTTTTCATCATTTTGAACTCGGCTGCGCCAATGGAATGCTCTGTTTCTGGCAAAGCTGGTAAATGCACCATCACATAATCTGCTGTCTTGAAAATAGTATCACGATCAACAATTGATACGCTATCAGTTGATTTAGCAAATGGATCATACGCAATAACTTTTACATCAAATCCGCTCAACTTTTTTGCAACTTGTTGACCAATTCGACCAAAGCCTAAAATACCAACCGTCTTGCCTTCAATATCACGACCGGGGTGTGACTTACGATAGTTCCAATTATCATCGTGAATGGCTTTAGCATCTTGATAGAGGTTTTTACTGATAGCTAACAGCTCTGATACAGCTGTTTCAGCTACTGACCCTGACAGAGCTTTTGGCGTGTTGACCACATAAATGCCCCGCTTTGTGGCAGCATCAACGTCAACAGCGTCATAACCAACACCATTACGCGCAATTACTTTTAGGTTTGGCATGGCATCCATAATGTCACCATCAAATGGTTGCGTGCCAATCAAGACAGCACTTGCGTTTGCGCCTTCAGTTTTCATCGTTTCACGGGCACGTCCAGTGCCAACAACCACTTCAAAACCAGCGTCTGTTAGTATTTTTTTACCTACTGCAGGAATATCATCTGGTAAATAAATTTGTTCTGTCATGCTTATGCCTCTTTCTGTTCTTTTGCTAAATAACTTGCCAATTGTTCTGGTGTTGGGTAACCGTCATTGTCGCCCGTTGTTTGAACTTGCAATGCACCAACGGCGTTACCACGTTCCACTGCTTGTGCCATTGTCAAACCTTCAATCAAGCCAGTAATGAGTCCCAATGCAAATCCATCGCCAGCGCCAACTGTATCCACTACTTTTTCAACTTTGAATCCCTGAACTGTGTAACTATCACCCGCTTTATTTTTGACGTATGCGCCTTCAGGACCAAGTTTAACAACAACCGTTTGCGTGCGTTCACTATTTGCCAAATAGAAATCGGCGATTTTTTCTGGATTACGCGAGCCCATTAAAATTTCACCTTCGTTAATGCCCGGCAAAACAATTTCGCCATATTTCGCCAAATCGTTAATGGTTGCAATCATTTTTTCTTGTGATTCCCACAAAGCAGGTCTCAAGTTAGGGTCAAATGTTGTCCGAATACCACGTTGAATTAGTTGTTCGGCAAAGTAACGGAATGCTTCTCGCGCTTGATTAGAAATAGCAGGAAAAATACCTGATAAATGTGCAATTTTAACGCCATCAAAATCGATGTGATCAATATTTGATTTATCAAAGTGAGCCGCAGCCGAATTGCGTCTAAAGTTAAAGGTTGAAGGATCACCTTTATCCACTAACTCTTTCAATTGAAATGCAGTCCAGTTATGGTCATCTGTTGAAATATAATGATTACCTACATGATACTTGGCAATTTCTTTTACTGCAAATTGTCCCAACGGATCAGCACCCACTTGAGAAATATATTCAGTTGAATGTCCCAGACGCGTCGCACCAATCATCACGTTTAGCTCTGCGCCACCCAAAAACTTATAATAGTTAATGCTATCAACTAACCCAGCATTCAAGTCAGTTGATGTAAAGGTTACAATTGGTTCACCTAATGTCAAAATTTCACTCATTATTTTACTCCTTAAACTCTTGTTTTTAGTGACCGAAGAAAGCAAATACTAGCAGTTCATTGACAATTGAAACTGCCCACATAACAGGAATGCCCATCTTCCAAAATTCTTTGGTTTCTAACTTTGAATATGTCAACGCCCATGTGTTCCATGATTGTGTTAAATCAATTGAAACCGCCATGATGCTTGCTGTATATAGCAATGGCAATAAGAAAATTGGTTGGAAAGTACCCGTAGCGGCCAAAACCGCAGCAGTCGCGGCACCGGCACCCCAAACATGCAAAGGCCCACGGAATAATGCCAATGGTGCTAAAATACCAACCGCAATCGCCAGCACAAGTGGACTACTTGGCAAGATAACTTCGATAATGCTTTTAAAGTGAGGCACATTCATTGTGGCAGCACCCGCAAACATCACTAGTGCCATCAAAAAGATAATCAGTCCTGAGATATCATTAATTGCTTGAGACACTGTTTTGTTAATGAATTCAACCAGACCTTTATAAGATTTCATCTGGCCCGTCAAAAGCAAAGCAATAATGGTTGCCAATAACAGCGCAGGAATTGCATCCCAGTGGAAAAACATATTTAATGCAACTGGTAAGACTGGCACAATGAAAGTAATTGGATGCGTCTTTTTAAAATCAGCTTGATTATTGGCGGCAATCGTCTCAATTTTGCCATTTTTAATACTTTTACTATTAATTAGAATGAAGATGATCACACCAATCAATTGAACACTCATCGCTGCTAAACCAAATATCAGATACTTTCCCGAGAAACTAACAGATGGGAAGAAAGCCTTAATTTGATTAAATAACACCACGTTAATGTACATTGGCGCACCAATTGCCATGGTAAATGCTGGTATAGCGACTTTTTTTGGAACGCCGATTGATAGCAAAATTGGAATTAAAATAACACCAATTGCGATTACTGATCCAACACCATAAGCAGATGAGAAAATCAACGCCGTGACCAATACCACCAAAATAGCAGCCAATATCGGTGCTTTTCGACCAACTTTTTCTGTTTGAGCTGAAATTGACCCGGCAATGCCTGAATCAACCAACACTCGCCCAAACCAAGAACCAAAAACAATATATATAATCGTTGGACCATAATTTAACGCCGGTGTTGCAATAACGTCTTGAATGACTTTATTGAATGGCACCAAGCCAATAACTGACCAAAGTAATGCCATTACGAAGAAGCCAATCACAAGATTGCCACCCTTCACAATGTAATAAATGAACCCGACAAATGTCAGTAACAATAGGATACTAATAATAATGTTAGTCATGATTTGCCTCAGTTATACGCTTCTAGTGCCTGCACACCATCAATAATGACTTGCTCGCTAGCAGTTGGATACTCAACTGCGACTGGTACGTCTTGTGGCAAAATCGTCAAGATTGCTTGCCAATTGATATCCCCGTCATTTAAAGGCACTGTCACAAGATTATCCCCACTACCCTTATCATCTTTCACATGAATGTAGCGAACGTAAGGTGTAAGTGCTTTCGCTGCGACAACTTCATCTTCGCCGACATAACGCCAATTACCCATATCATAGACATAGCCTATGTCGAGCTTAGCTGCTTTGGCAGCAGTCATGAATGCCTTAATGGCATCAATTTTACCTGATACCTGTGTTTGGTCATTTTCAATATTGGTTTCAATACCACGATTTAATAAAGCATTTAGTCGTTGGATATCTTCAGGTAACAATGTATCAAAATCACCTGTATTAAATTTGATCACGCTAACGCCAAGTTGCGCAGCCTCATCATAATATTGTTCCAATTTTGGATTGACACGATGATTAACAAAGACTTCATCTGGCACCGAATAAAATAAACGTAGTTGATGTGCTTTTGCGTAATCAGCAATAGCTGGCGTTTCAGCGGCAATGTAATCAAAATATTCACGACGTAATTCAGCTGACTGAACGCCCAATGCAACAACTTTTTTTAACATGTCTAATTGCTGCATGCCGTTGTCATGATCTTTAGCAAACACAAGATGGTTCAAGACGATTTGAGATTTTTTCATGATTCACTCCTTAATACTTGTTTAAATCTTTTACATGTTCTAATAATTCGTCAAAGCCTAAATCAGACAAATTATTAGTATCGTTTTTATCAAAATTTTCACTTTCAATTCTATTGAATTTTTCAACAAGGAAGTACGCAGATAAGTAGGCAGCCAATTCCTTTTTGGCCATACTCTCTAATTCCTTTGCATTAAAATCGAAGTTGAACGATTCAATGAATCTCAAGGCAAATTTTTCTGGATCAATGTGCATTTGTTCTTTAGCTATCTTAGTGTCCTTTTTAGTTTATCGTTTTCGGAAACCGGTTTACAAGATATATTGTAAACGCTTTCAAATATTTGTCAACCCCCAATTTCAATTTGTCGTATAATGTTTTCATGGATAAAAAAGTCACAATTAATGATATTGCCGCCCAAGCAGGGGTATCAAAAACCACCATTTCGCGTTATTTGAATGGTAAATTTGATAATATGTCAGGCAATACAAGAGCGCGTATCAAGGAAACAATTGATAAACTCGATTATCGGCCCAATCGTCAAGCGCAAGCCCTAAAAACGCATCACTCTTTTTTAATTGGCGTTTCAGTCGCTGATATTTCTAATATGTACACATCACGTTTGCTCAAAGGCATTGGCGAATATTTTCAAAAAACACATTATCAAGTCTTGATTATGGACGCCGATAATAGTGTTGAGCGAGAATTAAGTAACCTTGAAAAAATGATGATTGAACAAGTCGATGGCATCATTTTGCAACCACTTGTTCATCAACCTGAACATTATCAGTTGCTTGTCGATGAAAAGACACCAGTAGTCCAAGTAGATCGTTACACTGAACCATTCACTTGGCCTGCTGTTGTGTCTGATAATTTTCAAAAATCAGTCGAATTAGCTAAAATTTTCAAAACGAAATCATACGATGCTATTCTTGTTTTGGCCAACCACATCAATGGCGTATCTAGCCGAATGAATCGTTATAATGGTTTAGAAGCTGGCTTAACTGGTAGTGGTATCACCGTCAAACTAATTGAAATTGATGGCAGCGATTGGCAATCATTATTACATGCGGAAATCAAACAGCACCAACATCCAGCCATTTTTGCGCTCAATGGACAAGTGCTTTGGTCTGCCGTGCGTTTTGCCAAGGCACGCTCACTCAATATTCCTGAAGATGTCGGTTTAATTGGCTATGACGACGACCAATTTGCCGATATGATCACGCCGGCAATTGCATCAGTGTCACAAAATCCCCAAGAAATTGGCCGTGTCGCAGCAGAGCAATTATTATCAAGTGTTAACGGTCAAGCCACACCACCAAAAAATACCCGTATCCCATCCGAAATTCAAATGCGTGACTCTCTTTAATTTGTCAATCAGAATGACTTTACCATGCATTGTCAGATAACAGCCTTTATTGGTAAATACGGCGAAAATAATCGACTAGTGTTAAAATTGAATCATGTGGTTTTAAGCTTAAAACGCCACATACATTAATTTCATGATTACTAACAAGGTAGATTGCAAGAATTAACCGAACACTGCAAACTGCTGAAAAACCTTTCGTGGTGATTGCCAGTTGAGTGTTTTCATTGGTCTCGCATTGATCCAATGATTAATTTGATCTAATTCTTTGGCGCTA